>VGFD01000441.1 GCA_016868975.1 Armatimonadota bacterium
ATCATCAAGGGCCTGGATGAATACCTGAATTCCATCACCGAGCCGGCCACCGGATTGATGGCGCTCCAGGACCAGTTTCTCACCGCCGACGGGGATCGGCTGCAAGAGCGCATCGACACGCAGAATGAGAAGCTGTCCCGCCAGGAAGCGGCGCTGCGCGATCAGTTCGTCAAGATGGAAGCCGCGCTGGCCACTTTTCAATCCCAGGGAAATTTCATCACCCAGAACATCAACGCGATGCTGGCCGCTCAAGGGAAAAAGTAGAATTTATTTTTAAGGTGAAGGGAGTTCCTGACCATGACCAGGACGCAGCTTGATCGATATCAAGAAATGAAAATTCAGACAGCTTCCCCCCAGGAATTGCTGCTGATCACCTACGACGGCGCGCTGAAGGCCATGCGGCGCGCCCGCCGGGCGTGCGTGCAGGGGCAGGAAACGAAGGCGCGGGTGGAGACGATGACCGCGCTGTCGGCCGTGATGGAGTTGAACAGCACGCTCAACGTGGAGGCCGGCGCCATCGGACCGCCCCTGCGCCAGCTCTACCTGTACGTCATCGAGCTTCTCACCCAGGCGCTTTCCGGGCTTGAAATCAAACCCCTCGACGAAGCCGTCCGCATCATGGCGTCGCTGTTGGAATCCTGGCAGCAGGCGTTCGATCAGGCGCAGGCGAGCTAAGACGGTGGGACCGAGCGAGCGCGAGCGATACGCACGGGAGGCTGCCACCACGCTGGTGGTGGAGATTTCCGCGTTGAGCCGATCGCTCAAGGAGGCGGCTGAGCAGCAGCGCACCGGCGAGCTGGACGACATCCTCCAGCGCCGCCAGCTGCTGCTGCACGAGCTGCACCGCATGGTGGCTAACGGGCTGCCGCTCAACGAAGGCTTGCTCGGGCAGCGCTGGCGCGAGCTGATGGAGCAGGACAAGGCCACCGAGGCCGCGCTGGTGGTTGCCATGAGCAAGCTGCGCACCAGCCTGGCCACCGTGCGCCAGAAAGTGAATACGAACGTGGCGTACGGCGCGCGGACCGCGCCGGTGCCGGCGCACTACCTCGATATCAAGGGATAAAGCTTGTCGCCTCGGGCGGCGGGGCGCCCGGGACGGCCGGATCCAACCCCCGACGGACGGTTGTCCGTGACTTAAAACAGGGACCACCCCGATGCAGATCCAGCGCACGGATCTGCATCATTCTTTTTCCGGCTTGTTTCCTGAGCGGATGCCACCGCGCACCATTTCAACCGGACGCTGGACCTCATGTCCCATGCCATGGCAACAGGGGCCGCCGTATCGGACGCCATTCTGGCCGCGTACGCTATCGAGGCCGGTGCCCGCCTGTGCAGCAATGACTCCGACTTCGCACGCTTTCCCGGCCTCGACTGGGAGAACCCGCTTCACCCCCAGCCGAAGGCGAAGGCGCCACCGGAGCGGCCGGGCGCAGCCTGAGGTCGATGATGCCGGGGTGCTCGGCGTCGCGCTTGACCCGAGCCATAGTTGATGGTTAAAATTTGACCATGTACCGGCGAAATATCAGCCACGCGCTGTTGGAGGCCTTGCGGGACACGCCCGCGGTGCTCCTCCAGGGTGTGCGCCAGGCTGGCAAGAGCACCCTGGTTCGGGAGGTGGCGGCCCGACAACACCCGGCCCGCTACCTGACCCTGGACGACCTTGCCGTGCTCGCTGCGGCCAGTGCGGATCCGGCGGGGTTCATCGGCGGCTTCGAAGGGCCGGTCATCATTGACGAGGTGCAGCGGGTCCCGGATCTGTTCCTGGCCATCAAGGCATCGATCGACCGGGACCGTCGTCCGGGGCGGTTTCTGCTCACGGGATCGGCAAACGTGCTTCTGCTGCCAAAGGCTTCCGAGTTTCTTGCGGGACGCATGGAGCTCCTCACGCTCTGGCCGCTGTCGCAAGGAGAGCTCGAGGGGAGAGAGGAGCACTTCGTGGACGCGCTTTTCTCGGATCAACTCGAGCACCGAGCGTACACGACGTCGCGCTCAGACCTGCTTCGCCGAATGGCTGCCGGCGGTTTTCCAGAAGCGGTGCAACGTAAGCCGATACGTCGGAGGGTCTGGTACGACTCCTACGTGACGACCATCTTGCAGCGGAATATCCGCGATATGGCGAACGTGGAGGGTCTCACTGCCTTGCCCCGCCTGCTTTCCCTGATTGCCGCCCGCTGCGGCTCGCTGTTGAACGTAGCGGAAGTTTCTCGAACAAGTGGCCTGCCGAATTCCACGCTGCGGCGCTACCTCGCACTCTTTGAAGCTGCCTTTCTTGTGCAGACCATTCCGGCCTGGGCCGCGGGCCTGGAATCCCGTCTTGTAAAGTCTCCCCGGGTGTACCTTTCCGACAGCGGGCTGGCGTGTCACTTGAATGGCGTCGATGAGGAAAAGCTCTCGCGCGATCCCAATATAGCGGGTCCACTGTTCGAGAACTTTGTGGCGATGGAGCTTCGCAAGCAATGCACGTGGAGTCGTACTCGGGCACAGTTGTTTCATTACCGCCTGCACACCGGCCATGAGGTGGACCTGCTGTTGGAGCGCGACGACGGCGTGGTTGTCGGCGTGGAGGTCAAGTTTGCGGCAACGGTGGGCGCGGCCGACCTGAAGGGACTGAAAGCGTTGCGAGAACATGCCGGAAATCGTTTTCTCCGAGGCATCCTTTTGTACGGTGGATCCGAATCCATCGCGCTGGGCTCCGACCTCCACGCGCTACCGGTGGACGCGCTCTGGGCGTATCCGCATCAGGGTGAAGGTTGATTCTTACTCCTTTTTACGCCAACCCCTGGCCTAAACCGCCGCCAGCGAGACCGAGTCGACGGTGATGACCGGCTGGTCGGGGACGATCTCGCGGTAGGAGAGCACGACCAGGCCGGGCGCAACGCGATCCACCAGGTGGCGGAAAATGGGGCGGGTTTCCGGCGAGCACAAAACCACGCCGGGATATCCCTGCTGGGTGAGTTTTTCCAGCGCCCGGGTGAGCGACGCGTACATGTCGCGCAGGCGCACCGGGTCGAGGTGCTGGGGTTTTTCCGCGCCCGCGGTGGCGTCGCGCAGCATGGACTCGACGGTGATATCCAGGGTCACGCAATACAGGTTTCCATCGGGCTGGCGGTATTTCGCGCAGATCGAGCGGCCCAGCGCCACGCGCACCTGCTCGGTGAGAAATACCGGATCGCGGGACTGGGGAGACCACGCGGCCAGCGTCTCCAAAATGAGGCGCAGGTTGCGGATGGTGACGCGCTCCTGCAAGAGATTCTGCAGCACGCGGTGTACCTCACCCACCGTAAGACGGCTGGGGATGAGATAATCCACCAGCGCCGGAGTGTGCGCCTTGATGCGATCGAGCAGTGCCTGGACTTCCTGCAGTCCGAGCAATTCGGCGGCGCGCGCGCGGATGACTTCGGACAGGTGGGTCGCGATCACGGTGGCCGGATCGATGACCGTGCAGCCCAGCGCTTCCGCCTCTTCCTTCTGGGATTCCGCGATCCACAGGGCGGGCATTCCGAAGGCCGGCTCGTGCGTCTCGATGCCTTCGATTTCCTCGTCGGCCGTCGCGTAGTTGAGCGCCAGGTAGCGCTTCACCATGACCTCGCCACTGGCCACCGGGGTGCCGTAGATCTTGATGATGTACTCGTTGGGCCGCGCCTCGTAGGAGTCGCGGATGCGGATGGGTGGCACGATGAGTCCCAATTCCATGGCCAGGGTGCGGCGCACGCCCACCACCTTGCTGAGCAGGTCGTTGCCCCGCCCGCCCTTGACCAGCGTGACCAGCGAGTAGCCGATCTCCAGCTCCATCGGCTCCAGCTCGAGCAGCGGGGAGACGTCCTCGGGCTCGGTGGGCAGCGCGCTCTGCTCGCCGGCCGCGGCGGGCGGCGCGGCCGGCGGGGTGGCGAGCTTCCTTGCCAGGTTCGCGGCGCCGAAGAAGAAGGCGGCGGCGACCGTGGCCAGTGGAAGCTTGGGCACGCCTGGCACGAAGGCGAACATGAGCAGCGTGAGGCCGATGTAGCGCAGCGCTCGCGGATTGACCGCGAGCTGCCGGGCCATGTCCTCGCCCAGGTAGGCCTGCGAGGTGGTGCGGGTGACCATCAAGCCCGCGGCGGTGGAAACCAGCAGGGCGGGGAACTGGGTGGCCAGTCCCTCGCCCACGGTGAGCAGGGTGTAGCGCTGCGCCGCGTCCGCGATCGACATGCCGTGCTGCAGGACGCCGACGATCAGGCCGCCCACGATGTTGACCACCAGGATGACGATGGCTGCCACCGCGTCGCCGCGCACGAACTTGCTGGCGCCGTCCATGGCGCCGAAGAAGTCGGTCTCGCGCTGCAATTCGAGGCGGCGATCCTTGGCCTGCTGCTCGTTGATGAGGCCGGCCGCGAGGTCGGAGTCGATGGCCATCTGCTTGCCGGGCAGGGAGTCCAGGGTGAAGCGCGCGGTGACTTCGGCGACGCGCTGCGAGCCGTGGGTGATGACGACGAACTGGATGACCGCGAGGATGGCGAACATCACGAAGCCGACGACGTAGTTGGCGCCGACGACGAACTGTCCGAACGCTTCAATCAGCGCGCCGGCGTAGCCATCCAAGAGGATCAGGCGCGTGCTGCACACGTTCAGCGACAATCGCATGAGCGTGGCCATCAGCAGCACGGTGGGAAACACCGAAAATTCCAGCGGATTCTTGGTGTAAATGACCGTGATGAGCATGGCGATGCTGAGCGCCAGGCTCATGATGAGCAAAAAGTCCAGCATCTGCGGAGGGACCGGCACGATCATCATGGCCGTGGAAGCCATCACCGCGATGATCGGAAAAATCTCCACGGGGAAACGGAAACCACCAGCCGGGGGGTTCAGTGCGGGTGCTTGTGCGGCGGCTTCGGACATCGATGCTCCCAGGTTCCCATGGAGGTTGCGAAGATTCTATT
>VGFD01000442.1 GCA_016868975.1 Armatimonadota bacterium
GTTCCTGGCGGTGTTCATCGTGCTCTTCTACTATCACATGGAGGTCGATCTCGCCACCAAGTCGTGGATCTTGATGGCGAGCGGAATCCTCATGCTCGGCGCGCGAGCGATGCTGCCGCGTTGGAGTGTATCATGAGAAGTCGCGTCTTTATTGCAGCGTCGCTGCTCGTGCTCGGAGCATTGAATTACCTCGTGTGGCAGAAAGAGCAGGTGCTGGCCGGCGGCCGCACGGTGATCCTGGCGCTGGCGCCGCGGGACCCGCGCTCACTGATGCAGGGCGATTACATGACGATGACCTACGCGATTTCGGCGGATGTGCCGACAGACGCGCCGGACACCGGACGACTCGTGCTCCGCCTGGACAACCGCGGCATCGGGACGTTCCAGCGGGTGTACACCGACGGCGCGCCCATCACGCCGGACGAGGCGCTGCTCCGCTACCGCCGCCGTCAATGGCGGGTATTGATCAGCGCGGAGGACTATTTCTTCCAGGAGGGCCAGGCCCAGAAATTCGCCGAGGCCCGCTACGGGGAGCTGAAGGTAAGCCCCGCGGGCGAAGCGATCCTGGTCGGGCTGTGCAACGCGGAGGCGCAGCGTATTCGGTAGTATTCAGGCCGGCGGCTGGTCGTCGCGCGTATTCGGAAGCCGTCGCGGTTCTCCCGTGAAGGACGGTCCGCCGGTCACGCGGAACCGCCTGCCGCATGCGAATCGCCCAGATCACCAGCACGTACATTTCCGTTCCGCCGCCCACCCATGGGGGAACCGAGTGGATGGTGTATCACCTCACCGAGGGGCTCGCGCGGCGCGGACACAGCGTGGAATTATTTGCCGCGGGCGACTCGAAGGTCAGCGTTCCATTGCACCAGGTCGTCGACAAGATGACCCTCGACGATCCTGAAATCACCACATACGTCGACAAGGAGTTGGAGACCCGCAACACCTGGAACCTGTATCGCCAGGCCGAGCGGTTTGACTTGATCCACTGCCACTGGCCCACGCTGGCGGCGTATTTCACCACCTTCGTGAAAACGCCGACGGTGATGACCTACCACTACATCGAGCGTCCGCTGCACGAATATTATCGCGCGCACTTTCCGAACCTGCATTCGATATGCATCAGCAAGGCACAGGCCCGGCTCATCGGCGCGCCGGATTTGCCGGTCGTCTACAACGGATTGGACGTTTCGAAGATCCCCTTTGAAGCGGAGCCGGACGATTATTTCGTCATCGTGGGACGCATCACGCCCAACAAGGGCATTTCCGACGCCATCCGCGTGGCTCGGCGCGCCGGCGTGAAGTTGGTCATCGTGGGCGCGCCGTCGAGCTATCTGCCGTGGAGCCAGGCCTACTGGGAAAACGACGTGCGGCCGAATATCGATGGGGATCAGATCCGCTGCATCGAGCGGCTTCCCAACGACGAGACGCTACGGCTGGTGTCGAAGGCTCGTGGTTTTCTCTTTCCCTTGCAATGGGACGAACCGTTCGGTCTCGCGGTCGCGGAGGCACTGGCCTGCGGCACCCCGGTCCTCACCTATCCCAAAGGCTCGATGCCGGAGTTGATGGAGAACGGCGTCACCGGCTTCCTGGTCGATGACGAGGCTGCCATGGCCGACGCGGTTCGGCGCCTCGGTGAAGTCGACCGCCACGCCTGCCGCCGCCACGTTGCGGAAAACTTCAGCCTGGACCGCATGATCGACGGCTACGAAGCAGTGTATCGCGCTATTCGAGCTACGGACAGGTGAATTGATCGACGGCGTGGTGGACGCCCCCGGTCCCCGTCGCGGTGTGTGGTTTCCCTACCGTTCGTCACTGCCGATCGTTCTGGCCTTCTTTGGGCGCGATGACGACCAAATTGATCGGCAGTGCCCAGGCCGGCGAGGTAGTCCTTTCGAAGGGATGTAGCCCGATTTGAGCCACGCGCACGGATCGCATTTGTGAGCGATCCGTTTCTAAACAGGGGCTCATAGACTCTACCCCTCCACGCGATCCTTTCCTCGCATCACGAGGCAGGTCAATGCCAGCATCACCGCGATAAACCCCATCATCACCCAGAAATGGCCCGCGAAGTCAATCTGAAAGGCATACTGCGGCGGCGTTTCCGCGGTCACCGTGAGGGGGAACGGCAATTCCTCGAGCCGCGTCGTCTGGCCGATCATTTCGAAGGCCCACTTGCTCATCATCAGATAACCGAGATCGCGCGCCTTCCCCTGCAGCGGGATCAGCGCGCCGGCCAGCACGAGCTGGGGGATGAGCACGATGGGCACCAGGCTGCCCGCCTTGTCGGGATTGGTCACGATGGCCGACAGCAGCAGCCCCATGGCGAGCCCGCTCACCGAGGCCAGCAGCAGCACGAGATATAATTTCTGCAGCATGATCGGACCCAGATCCGGCAAGCGAATGCGCAGCGAGATCACGCCCAGCATGGTCATGCTCTGGATCATGCACAGCACGAACAGCACGGCCACCTTGGAAAACACATAGGGCGGGATTTTCAGGTTCGCGCTGCGCTCGCGCCGGTAAATCGGGATCTCCTTGCAGATCTCGCGTGCCGCGTTGCTGGTGCCAAACCAGATGCAGCAGCAGATCATGAGGAAGAGCAGCGTCTTGGCCTGCACGTAATTGCCGCGCAGCAAATCGAAGACGTCGGCGTCAAACACCACCGCCAGCAGCCCGGCGATAATCGGCGCCTGGAGCAGCATCAGCATCAAGTTGCGGCGATCGCGATAGGTGATCTCCGCGTAGCGCTCGGTGAGGATGAAGAACTGGCGCATCATCCCGGCCCGACCGATGGGACGCTTCAGCGCCTCCTCACGCCACCAGCGGAAAAACCCGGCCAGGGCACCGTCCTTCTTGCGGCGGCCGGCGCCGGTGTATTCCGGCTGGCTGCCGTGAAACACTACCGCGTCGCGCCCCTGGATCGCGCGCACGGCGCCGGAGGGCAGCATGCTGGGAGGAATTTCCGCCAGCCGTCCCTGCACCAGCTCCCGATACTCCCGCGACGCCCGGTAGCGCGCCTCCCATTCCTGTGGGGGCGTTGCCTCGATGCGCGCATAGATCTCCGGAAAATCAGCAACTCCGAAATACTGCAGCGCGCCCTTCGGAGGACCAAAATAGGCCAGCACGCCGCCGCGCGCCAGGAAGACGACTTGATCGCACATGTGGATATTCGTCGTGGCGTGCGTAATCAGCAGCATGGTATGGCCCAGATCCGCCAGCGAGCGGAAGATCTTCATCATCTCGGTTTCCAGCCCGGGATCCAGGCCGGAGGTCGGCTCGTCGAGAAAAAACAGCCGCGGCCGGGTGAGCAGCTCCACGCCAATGCTGGTGCGCTTGCGCTGGCCGCCGGAGAGGCGGTGGATCTGCACGGCGCGCCGCTCCTTGAGCTGCAGCTCCTGCAGAACCTGCTCGATGCGCTCCTCCAGCTCGCCGCGCCGGGTGTCCTCCGGTAGGCGCAGGCACGCCGCGTAGTAGAGCGCGCGGTACACCGTCAGGTCGGTGTGGATGATGTCGTCCTGGGGCACGAAGCCGAGCGTCTCGCGCAAGGTGTCCAAATTTCGATAAAAATCCACCCCGTTGAGCAGCACCAGCCCGGCGTCGGCCGGGCGAAAACCGGACAGCGCGTTTACCAGCGTGGATTTTCCCGCGCCGCTGCCGCCCACGATGGCCACGAATTCCCGCGGGCGGATGGACAATGACACGTCGCGCAAGATGGTGGTGCCGGGCGGCACGACGCGGGTCAGGCCAACGGCGTCGACGCGCGCGTTTCCCTCCTCGCTGAAAAGGTCGAGAACCGCGCCGCCGCCTTCCTCGTGAAATACGAAAACGTAGTCGCTGATGCGGACCGTGTCGCCCATCGCCAGGGCACGGCTCTCCAGGAGGTTCACGTCGTTGACGAAGGTGCCGTTGCTGGAGTGCAGATCGGTGATGGTCCATCCCGTGCCGGACCACGTCACCGCGGCGTGAAAGCGCGACACCTGGGGATGAGAGAGCATGATGGAGTTGCCCTCGTCGCGTCCGATGGTGACGGTGGCCTGGGGAAGGCGGTAGCGCGTGGGACGCCCGCTGACAATCCCCGGAACGTTGTTGGGGAGGGCTATCACAGCGGGCTGAAAGTGGGACGCAAATCGACCGCCGCGAGAATGGCGCCCAGCACGCGGCGCCCGCGCAGTGTCCCCAGGCAGTGGCGCCGCAACTCCGGCAGGCGCGCCAGGCCAACCAGCAGGCGGTGGTGAAAATCGAAATCCCACTCGCGCAAGAAAACGTCCTGGACCGGCGGAGAAGCGGCCACCGCCACCAGGCGATCCACCTCGTCATCCCCGACGTGCTCGAAAAATCCGCGCAGCCACAATCCGCCCTGAATTTCCAGGCCCAGGCGGCGGCGCCATGCGGCGTCGTAACCGTCGACCAGCCGGAGGGAAAAATCGCTGCCGCGGCGCGACTGAAGCACGGTTTCCGCGAGCATGCGCGCGCACAGCATCGCGTAATAGATGCCGCCGCCGGTGGTGGTTTTCGTCTGGCCGGCCGCGTCGCCCACGGCAAGCACGCGCTCGGCGACGGATTTGCGGCACGCGCCCATGGGAATTCGGCGGTAGGTGTCCGCGGTGACGCGCCGCAGGCCCGGCATGCGTCGGAGCAGACGCTCGTAGCCGTGCCGGGCGACGCCCCGGGCGATCACGCCGACCTTGACGCCGCAGCCGGTGGCAGCCGCATAGCCGAAAGAGCCGGCCGCCACATCCCGGCCCAGGTAGATTTCCGCGCCCTCCAGGCCGTCATTTTCGAAATTCGCCTGCACCGTGCGAAAATAGGTGCGCGGAGCGATAATTCCCGAGCGGGCCGGCAGATTGGACATGGCGCCGCAGGCCAGCACGCACAACCGTGCCTCGCGCGCGTGGCCGGACTGAGCCACGACGCG
>VGFD01000443.1 GCA_016868975.1 Armatimonadota bacterium
GGCGGCGGTGACGAGCCGGAGAGCGTAAACGAGGGACTGCGGGTGGCGGTCCACGAGATGGACTGGGAGCAGGCCGGCTCGCGGATGATTTTCCTGATCGGGGACGCGCCTCCGCACCTGGATTATCCCGACCAGCCCACCTACCAAGACCTGTGCCGCGAGGCGCGCGACAGGAGGATCCAGATCAACGTCCTGGGCTGCAGCGGGATTGCCGAGGGCGGCCTGGCCGAATTCCGCGAGATCGCCTCGGCGGGCGGAGGGTCGTTCGACTTCCTGACCTATCGCCAGCAGGTGGCGGATTCCGAGGGCCGCGTCCGCTACGCGCTGTATGAGGGCGACAAGCGCTACGTCACCGACGAGAAGGACGACGACTGGCGCGGCGGCGCGGCGCGCATGGTGGCGCGCGGCAAGGCGGCTTCCGGCGGGGCGGCCATGGCTCCGGCCGGTGCCGCGATGGAAAATAATCTCGACTCGGTGCTTACCGAGCGGGTCAAGAACGAAGCGAAGAAAATGGGGGTGTCTTACTAGAACTGCCCGATCAATCCCGTGACTGCAGCCAGCACGTCGACCATCCCCAGAACATGGGGTAGCGCAGCGACTCCAGCACCCGGAAGGGCGCGCCCAGCGGGCCGTCAAGGGTGATTACGCGGAGGCCAGGGCGGTCCAGTTTTTCGGTCAGCCGGCGCATGACGTCGCTGTTGAACGCGGTGGACGCGGCGTAGAATATCGTGCCAGCGGAGAGATCCTGATCGAGGAAATCCCCCTCCACGAAGGTGACGTCGACGCCGACGTCGCGCGCGATGCGCCGCCCGCGGGACACCAGGGTGGGCACGGCATCGATCCCCACCCCGCGGATTTTCAGGGCGAGGCAGGCGGCCATGAGGGACAGTCCCCGCCCGCACCCGAGATCGAAGAGCACGTCATCGGAACCGACGTTCAGCCGGCGCAGCATGGAAATGAGCGACACGGCGGGAGTCTCGCCGTAGGTACACTGGCCGTCGGGATATCCCAGCGCGGGGGCCTCGCGCAGAACCACGCGGGCCGGCGGATCGAAAAGATACTGTCGCGCGGCCGCCGCGCGGAGCCGCCACCACCACGGATGCCATCCCAGGGAGAAGCCGTCGACGCTGTTGAGTGCGGCGTCCCAGGCCGCGCCGGTGAAAACATCCCAGGCCGGGGCGAGAAACACTAGAGTCTGTTCACGAACAGACGGTCAAACGCTGGCCCCTGACCGATTTCAGGGACTTTTCCCGGGAGTTCCAGCGCCTGGCGGATGATCTGCCGGATGCGCGCGGTGGCCTCGATGCCGTCCCGCTCCAGGCGCTCGTACACGTTGCGCAGCGTCGATTCGTACATCGCGGCCCGGGCGCCGGGCTCGGGGATTTCCCGGGCGGTTTCGAGGGCGATGCGCGCCATGTCCGCCACGCCTTGCAGATACTGGTCGGCAGCGTCGACCCCCAGCCGCGGAAGCGTGGTGACCTTCTGCAGCGCGGGCTCGAACGCGGCCACCTTGAGCTGGGCAATTACCTCAAGCTCGCCGGCTTTTCCGATGGCGCGGCCCACTTGCAGAGTCCCCTCGGCGGTGTCGCGGACGCGGGCGGTGACGGCGTCGTCGTCCTTCAAGCCACGGAGTTGATCGAGGGTCTCCTGAAACAATTCGGGGCGCTTCTGCGCCCCGTTCATCACCTGGAGAATCGGCTCGGTTTGTGGGGTTCGTGGGATTTTCTCCAGGGCGCGCTCGTAATAGGCGGACTGGGCGGCCCGCAGGCCCCCCTCCGTCGCCGCCGCGTCGGTCGTCCCCTGGCCGGGGATGGGGGATGAAACGGTCCCGGAGGGAGACTGCGGGGCTTGTCCGCAGCCGGTCAGGAGGAGGGGACCGACGGCCAGGAGAGCCAGACCAACCGCGCCCAGCCAGCTCATCGCGAGGGATAGGGAGGAGTCAGAGACCGAAGAGCTGGTGGGACCAACGACGACGGAGGGGGGAGTTCCCGAGGCTTGCGCTGTCGGTGTGCGGACGTCGGGAGGGTTGGAGCGGGCAGGCTCGTTGCTCTCGAACGGGCTCCGCACCCCGCTGTTGGGGAGTTGGAGCAGGGCAGGGGGCGCGGCGGCCGACAGCGCTTGCATCGCATGGTCATCTTACGAGCCGGGACTGAAAAACTCATGAAACCGGAGCGCCGCAGGACGGATGCACGGAAAGCGAGAACTTATGGGTATTTTGTCGGGGGGAGACGCCGTTGCCCCCCGTTGGGGGAGCCATCATGAGCGAGCCGCTCGCCGCCGACCGAAGCCTTACCAACGAAGATCTCGCGCCCACCACGCCCGAGCAGCGCACGTGGACGACCTACAACTACGCGGCGCTTTGGATCGGAATGGCACACTGCATTCCGACGTACACCATGGCCTCCGGGCTGATCGGCGCGGGAATGAACTGGAAGCAGGCGCTGTTCACCATCCTGCTGGGCAACCTGATCGTGCTCATCCCCATGTTGCTGAACTCCTACGGCGGCACCAAGTACGGGCTGCCCTTCCCGGTGCTGTGCCGCGCCTCGTTCGGGGTGAAGGGCGCGAATCTTCC
The DNA here is from genome assembly GCA_016868975.1 of Armatimonadota bacterium. Taxonomy (GTDB): domain Bacteria; phylum Vulcanimicrobiota; class Xenobia; order RGZZ01; family RGZZ01; genus VGFD01. The sequence goes on from VGFD01000443.1 coordinate 2,576, forward strand.
GGCGATCTTACGGGCTCTGGTGGCCTGCGGCTGGTTCGGGATCCAGACGTGGATCGGCGGCGAGGCGCTCGACCAGCTGCTCAGCAAGACGTGGCCGGCCTGGGACGCCGTCTGGCACTCGGACATGGTGGCGTTCTTCATATTCTGGGCGCTCAACATCTGGATTATCTGGCGCGGCATGGACGCGGTCCGCTGGTTCGAGGGCTGGGCGGCGCCCATGGTGCTGGTGGTTGCGGTCATCCTGCTGATTTACATGGTACAGCGCGCGCACGGGCTGGGGCCGATTCTCGATCAGCCCGGCAAGATGGAAGACACCGCCGAATTTCTGAAAAAACTGCCGATTTTCCTCACTGCGCAGATCGGGTTCTGGGCGACATTGTCGTTGAACATGCCGGACTTCACACGATTCGCGAAAAACCAGAAGGCCCAGATGCTGGGCCAGGTGCTGGGACTTCCCACCACGATGACGTTCTTCGCGGGGATCGGCGTGCTGATCACCTCGGCCACCATCGTGGTGTACGGTGAGGCAATCTGGGACCCCATCGCCCTGCTGGCCAAGCCGGAGTTCGGACATCCGATAGTGGTTCTCATCTCCTTGATCAGTATTGGCGTGGCCACGCTGTCGGTGAACGTGGCGGCGAACGTGGTGTCGCCAGCCTTCGACCTGGCGAACATCTGGCCGGAGAAGATCAACTTCAAGATCGGCGGGACGATTACCGGAATTATCGGCATCCTGATGTGTCCATGGTATCTTTACCACGAGCACGGAAATTACATCTTTACCTGGCTGGTCGGCTACTCGGCGCTGCTGGGACCGATCGCCGGAATCATGATCTGCGATTTCTGGGTGCTGCGCAATAAACATTTAAGCATTCCGGACCTCTATCGCCTGGAGGGGCGCTACACGTATACGAACGGCGTCAACCGCTGGGCCATCTGGGCGCTGATCCTCGGGGTGCTGCCCAACGTGCCAGGCTTCATGTTGCAGGCATGTCCGACGAAAGTGCCCATCGATCAGGTGATCGCGGCGCTCGACTCGGAGTGGCTCAAGCACCTTGCCACGGCGTCGCGCGGAATCTACGACTTCGCCTGGATGATCGGATTCGCGGTGTCGTTTGTGTTCTACTGGATTTTCATGACGCGCTTCAACACCGAGCAGGTCGAGGCGGACCGCCAGGCGTCGCTCAGCGAAGCGGATCCGATGGCGGCGTAACCGGCCCGCCGCGCGCATCCGCGGAGCGGGGGCCTCTACGTGAACGCCTCGCTGAAGAACTTCTCCAGGCGCAGGCACAGGGTTCGGACGTTGCGGGGCCTGGAAATCCCGTGGCCCTCGTCTTCGAAGGCGAGCACCTCGTATCCGACGCCCGCGTCGTCGAGGGCTGTCCGCACGTCGCGCACGTTGTCCGAAGTCACGTTGGGATCTTGCATGCCCTGCACGATAAGCAGCCGTCCCCGGATATTCCGCACGTAGTGGATCGGTGACCGCTCGCGGTAGCGCTCCGGGACTTCCTCGGGCGAACCGCCAAGCATCTCTTCGCTGTAGGGGCGCAGGTCGGGGCGCGTGGTCTCGTAGTCCACCACCAGATCGGTCATGCCGCAGATCGGCGCGGCGGCCTGGAGAATTTCCGGCGGCCAGTGGGTGATGCCCCACCACGAGGAATATCCACCATAGGACGTGCCCACCATGCCGATCTTGCCGGAGGCCGCGATGCCCTGCGCGACGAGTGCCTCAATACCAGCGCGGATGTCGTCCTGCTCGCGGCCGCCCCAGCCGTCTTCCTTGATGGCCTCCTGAAATTGGAGACTGAATCCCGTGCTGCCCCGATAATTCGGATCCAGCACGTTGAAGCCGGCGTGCGCCAGGAACTGGACGGTCACATTCAGCGCGTTCTCGCTGTGCGCGGTGGGACCGCCGTGCACGTAGACCACCGACCCGCGCGCTTCGCCGCGGGCGCGGTACAGCCATCCTTGAATCGGCAAGCCATCGACCGAGGTCCAGCGGAATTCTTCCGCCGGCGCGAGATTCTCCCATCGCAGCGCGGTGCGTTCAAAGAGCCGCGTCAAAGAAATGTCCCCGCGCATAACGTCGGCGGGTTGAGTGGCGCTGTATCGCTCGACGATCCAGTCTTCACCGACCGGCGCGAGCGGAATTGCGGTGTGCCCGTCGGCCGGAAAAGCCCGCTCCAGCCCGCTGTCGAGATCGAGCAGCGTGGCGTGGGTGCGGGCCTGGTGGACGTCGAGCACGACGGCGTCGCGGGTGTGCAGCGGTGACCAGGCGTCCTCCAGGTTGCGCGCGGGATCGTCGATCAGCCAGCGAATGTCGCCGTCGCGCCAC
>VGFD01000444.1 GCA_016868975.1 Armatimonadota bacterium
GACGAGATCATCCCCTACGCCCTGGGCCGCGCGCTCTACGAGAAGGCGACGGAGCCCAAGACCTTCGTGGAGCTGGAGGGTTTCCACAACACGGGCCTGTCGGCGCAGCCCCCACGGGTGGCCGAGGCGGTGCGGGAGTTTTTGCAGACACTCGGGCGGTAATGTTGCATGGGCGCACTGACATGTCGGGGAAAACCGCTCCGACGAGCGGGCGGGGGTGTGTCGGGGCTCCCGAACGCCCGTGACTGGCCGCGGTTCTGCTCTTGTCGGCGGACCGCGCGCATCGCCAACCTGCGCGTCGCCCCTCCAGGGCATGCGCAGGTCGCCCGCCCTCCCTGGCGGTCGAGGCTCGCGCACGGTCGGCCGACAAGAGCCGCGGCCAGTCCCGTGCGACGTCCGCCCCGCCACACCCCCACCCGCTCTTTGGCTCAGTCTTGCTGCGGATGCGGTCCGCCGGCCCGGCGGATTGCCGCCCGTCCCCGCGAGGAAGCGTCGATAATAGCCTCTCCAACCTCCTCCTCAAATGCTGCACACAGGCGGTCAATGCCCCGAAAATGGTCCGACCCGATCCCGTACGCGCGACCATCAATGCCACCGCCGGCCTTCAGCCAGGCGCGCAGCTTTCCCCGGTCGGACACGCGCCGCGGAGCGATAACGTGCGCCCATGCGCGCAGTTCCTCGCGCGTAAAGCGCTCCGGTCGTACCAGGAAACCCAGACGTGAAACCGCCACTCCGTACCGTGCGAGCTGCTTGCAGAACGCCCGCGCGACGATGTCCCCGGAGTAATCGTAATCGACGTACGCGACCACGGTAACGTCCCCCCGGTGTACTTCCAACAGCGCGCGCACGAAACATTCAGTCACCACCAGCGCCGGCTGCCCGCCCAGGATCAGGCTGCTGATCCCGTAGTGCGCGGCCACCTCGCGCACGAGGAAGTCGACACTCGTTTTCTCGGCAAGGAGAACGACGTCAGGCCGGCGCGGCCCGATGGTGCGCAGGTCAGAGCGGGGGTCCACGAATCCCAGGTCCGTATAGTCAAACAGGGCGTAATCGCCGACCATCGCGCCGACCAGTTCCTCGAACGCTCGAAACAGCTCACCGGCCGTAGTAGACCAGGTTGGTACTCCTCCCATCGGCGCCGCAAGCGCAAGCGTCGTAAGATCCGCCACGGAAAAACGGCCCAGAAAGCCGGCCCGCATGATCGTGGGCAGAACCGGGGCGTAGTAGAATCCTCGATGATTCCGCCCGTAATCGGGGCGCCGTCCATTCTGTCCCAGGCGAACCGTCTGCCAGATAAGGTTGGCCAGCAGGCGCTGTCGATTTTCCCAAAACTGCGCGCGCAGGGTTGCGGAATCGGCCGCGGCGATCTCAAATGGCCAGTCGCGCAGGCCCAGGCGGGTCATCTGCATGTGCGGCTCGGTGTATCCGGGCAACGTGTGCAGTGTCTCCAAGCGGAGCGCGGCGGCGAGATTTCGCATCCCACTTGACGGCACTGGAAATTGAGTGCCATCGTCGAGGACGACCACGCACTTGCGCCCGGGGTGCCGGATCGCGGAGATCCGCGTGAGGTTGACGTACGTGTTCTTTCGCCATCGCAAGAGAGAGAACGGAATTTCGATGTAACTACCCTGGCGAACATGGTAAAGGCCGCCGTCCTCGGTTCGTAGAACGGCAACAGGGCCATATAGATCCTCAATTCGGACCAATCTGCACTGTCCAATTACACCACCGATTGGCACCTCCACCGTACGTTCATGACGGCTGTCTTTACTTTGACGGCATCTGAAGGCAGCGATGTTGTTAATGATACCGATTAAAGCGCACTCTACCATGACAACTTCGTCTGCACATGGATCTGTTGTAGCCGTTGCGGTGGTGACGGCGGGTTGTGCACTCTCTGCAGCGACCAGCGATTCGGATTGACTCTTTTCCAGCAAAGTGGACTCGGAGGCAGAATACGGTGTACGTGATGACGATTCGGGTACCTTTAGGGCGGCGGGACTTGTTGAAGTGCTTGGAGTTGTCGTAGTTAAATTACTGGTGTCGAGATGTCTAACCACACTTGGAGGAAAAAATCGTCCAGGTGGAGATCCCGTTGTCTGCCCAGTTTTCGAGCCATGTGCCTGATTGCGGACGTCATCCCTGGCAGCAGTTGTTGGTGTGCTTGCCGGGTAGGATGGGAGGCTAACGTGGTCCACCGGGTGGGACGGCAGGGCGATTGCCAGGCCGAAAAGGCTTGTCAGGGCGATCGCGGCTGAAACGGCAATCGCTTTAGAATGCCTAAGGAGCCCGGCAAGTCGCGCGGTAAAATAACCAGAGACGGCCCCACCGATCACGCTCCCGACAATGGCCCAGGCGAGTGGAGGTGGACATCCGACACGGACGAGTGGGGATGCAACGAAATCCACAAGGATAATGATACGACCCACCTGTGATCGGGCGATACGACCCACCCATGATCGGCTGATACGACCCACCCAAAAGTGACCGCCTCATACGGTCCGCCAAGCAGTCCGGCCACTTCCTCCTCAGTCATGCCGGCCGTCAGGTGCTCGTTGACGCGAACGATGTGATCTTCGGGAAGCAGGCCTGCCTTCTGGGCTGGCGAGCCTTCCATGCGGTCGAGCCCGATCACCTTTCCCGCGTTGTCGACGTCGAGCTGCAAGCCAAATCCCACCAGCGTCTTGCTGTTGAGCGACTGGGAAATCCTGCGGAACTGGGCCGGGAGCAGGAAGTACGTGAAGCGATCACCGGTGCCTCTACAAAGACCGCGGATCATGGCGAAACACAGCACCGAGGCGTCGACGCGGCCGGCGCTGGCCTCCATCAGCCGCCGGGGAAGGCTTGCGTCGAGGGTAAGGCCTCGGAGCGCATCCTCGGGCAGGCGCGCGGCGCGAAACACGTAGCGCGCCTCGTCGACGACCCCGCCCATCAAGGCGGCTTCGGTGGGATTGTCCACGTGCGTACCACGGATGGTTTCGTAGACCTTGTCAAACCGCTCCCTGTCCAGCTTGCACCCCAGCCTCGCCGGTGATTTCAAGAGCAGGGCATAAAGGGAGGTCCACTCCGCGGCGTCGTCCGCGGGACTGGCGCTCGGTGAAGGCGTCGCTGAAGGACGGGGGGCGTCCGCTCGCGCGACCTGGCCGGCAAAAAGCAGTACGCTTACGAAAATAATTGCGGCAAGACAAGATAGACTACGCGCTTGTTCCGCGGCGCGGCGCTGTCGCAAACCCATTTCACGGGGAGAGTTCGCCGCGAAAACAGGCTCAGGCCTGCAGGGCCGCGCGGACCGTGGGAAGGTCGGGCTCCTCCAACGTCGTCGTGAAGCGGGAAACCACCCCGCCGCCAGGGCCATGGACCACCGTGTGGGGAATCGTCTGGGGCTCAATCTCGAGCGCGCTCATCAATTCCCCTGGAGTTCCGGTGTACACCAGGATCGGAAATTGAATGCCCTGCTCGTCGACGAACGCGCGCAGGTCGGCTTCAACCTCCGCGTGCGGGCGGTGATCGACGAACAACTCCCAGGTCACGCCCAGAAACGCGACGTCGGGCATCTCCTGGTGCAGGCGAACGATGAGCGGCATCTCATCCACGCAGCCCCCGCACCAGGTGGCGAAGTGATTCACCAGCAAGACTTTATCGCGATGCGAGTCTATTTTCCGGCGAATTTCCGCCAGGTCGCAGAACTCGATCACGGCGCCTTCAACCGCTTCGCCTCGCGGATGTCATTTGCGCAGGTGACGGGTGGCCAGCATCTCGGTGGCCGGCGATCGGTCCCCGTTGCACGCGATCATGCGCGGCGCCTCCACCGTGCGGATGCGAAACCCCAGGCTCCGGTACAGGCTGAGGATGCGGGGCGTGGCCTGGTTGGAAGCGACCACCGGGCCATTGTGCCGCGCCAGCCATTGAGCGAGACGCACCTGATCCTCCCAGGTAAATCCTTCCTTCGAGTACCTGGTGAACTCCACGTCGTACGGCGGATCGGCATACACAAAATCGTCCTCCGAGAGGACGAGCCGCTCAAAATCCCCGCACTCGAAGGACCAGGTCGAGAGCACCGGCGCGTACTCGGTAAAGTCCCAGGTGTAGTTGATGCGCTTGTAGCTCCCGAAGGGCACGTTGTAGCCGCCGGACCCGTTGAAGCGGCACAGCCCGTTGTAGCCGGTTCGGTTCAAGTAATAAAAGAGCGCGGCGGCCTCCTCGGTATCGGCCCGGCCTTCCGCGACCAGCCCGTTGAAAAGCGCGCGCGCCTCGTAGTAGCGCGCCTCGTCGTTTTCCATGGCCCGCTCGATGAGCAATCCGCGCTGCAGCCAGCGGTAGAAATTCACTGAGTGAGGATTGATGTCATTGAGCAGCGCGCGCTCCGGACGCAGGCCCAGGGCCACGCCGAGCCCGCCGCAGAGCGGCTCGACGAGACGCCGATGCTTATGGCGCGCCCACCATCCCCGCAGCAGCGGCACCAGCCAGCGCTTGCCGCCGGCCCATTTTAGCGGCGGACCCAGGGTTTCCGGAACGGCCAGCGCGATGCTCACGTTGAAGACTATTCAAGATCACGATCATGCTTCCTGCGCGGCCGCCGAAAAATAATCCCCCAGGAAACGATCGGGCGCGCCGCGATATCGCTCCCACGGAATCGTTCCGCGGACGATCCCGTTCAAGGTGTCCGTCAAAAACGCATTCGCCGGCGTGCGCACGCCGGCCGCCCGCCCGTATTTCACCACCGCCCCATTGAGATAATCCACTTCCGACACCGGCCGCGAGCGCTCCATCTCGATGCGCAGCGACGGCTGCTTGCTGCCCCGCGCGGTTCCCACCTTGTGATACAGGACCCGCCGGGCGATCATCCGGGGAACCAGCATCATCAGCCAGTACAGCGTCCGCGCCGG
>VGFD01000445.1 GCA_016868975.1 Armatimonadota bacterium
ACGATGTCCACTTCGCAAGAGAGAAGGGAATCCGGAATGCGAAATCCCATGACCGCCTTGCCGGTGTCCGCCTCGTCTTGCAGCGTCTTCAGGGATTTGTTCTTGAGGAGCGACTGCGCGACCACGTCGCTCACCGAAATCGCGGGGATGCTGGCACCGCCCAGGGTGGCGTCCATGGTCAGCTTGACCAGCGGCTCCTTCACTCCGGCATTGGGACCGCTGACCACAATGAGACCAAGCGCTCCGCGGTCGCGGGCGGTCATGGCCTTGTAGCGCAGCCCGCTGAAGCGGGACAGGTGCTGGCGTGCCTGCGGCGTGATGTTTTCCGGCAGGTAGCGGAAGACCATCACCCACTTGTTTTTCACGTCCAGGTGTACGTAGGCGTCGGTTTCTGGCATCCCGTCGCCGGCCGGAGCGACGATTCCGTAGCCAGCGTAAACCACCTCGGCGGCGCCGTATTTCCCATTACGGGCGAAGGCAAGCGGCCGCCAGTCTTTGTTGACCGCGAACGACTTCCCGTCGGCCTCCAGCCGGTTGTCAGGGCCGCTGGAGACGCCGGCGGTGAAAGGAAATTTCTGCAGATACGTGCCGTTGTCGCCGGCCGGCGCCAGGCCCATGGCCTTGAATCGCTTCGCGACGTATTCGGCCGCCAGACGTTCGCCGGCGGTACCGGTCAGGCGGCCTTCCATTTTTGCCGAGGCCAGGGTTTCGAGGTCGCGCCGCAGCGCGTTCAGCGGCGTGCTGGCCGGCTTTCGGGTAACCCCGGTTCGCGGCTGAAGACCGAGCCGGCGGCGCGCTTCGGCGTCGTTAAAGTCGGCCACGAAAATCTGCGGGCGCTTGTCGACGGTGCGGCCGCTGGTCCATGCAATTCGGTTGCCGTCGGGCGTGAAGACCGGCAGGCCGTCGAAGCCATCGGTGTGGGAGACGCGCACCGGCGCGTGCTTTCCTTCGGCGTCCACCACGTAAAGCTCGAAATTGCCAAAGCCCTGCAAATTGGTGGCGAAAATCAGGTAATCCCCGCTGGGATGGTAATATGGCGCCCAGGACATGGCCTTGAGCGTGGTTAACTGCCGCACGTCGGTGCCGTCCACGCGCATGGTCATGATTTCCGCGGTGGCTCCGTCGGGCGTAAAACGCCGCCAGCAGATGCGCTTGCCGTCCGGCGAGAAGAAAGGCCCGCCATCATAGCCGAGCGTCTCGGTAAGGCGCCGAACGTCGCTGCCGTCGGCGCGCATCAGGTAGATGTCGACAAACCTGGACGGATCCTCCCCGTTGCGCTCGGCGGACGACGCGTGCCGGTTTGACGCAAAGGCAATCCACTGCCCGTCCGGCGAGAAGCTTCCTTCCGCGTCGTAGCCGACGACGCGGGTCAGGTTGACGAGGTTTTCTCCTCGCGGTTCGGCGATCCAGAGGTCGTACTGCTCGTCGTAATCCCACGCGTAGCGGCGCTGCTGCGGGCTCTTGCGCAGCGCGATCTCGCCCTGCTGCTTGTCGGCGGCTCTGGGATCCGCGTGCGTGGAGGCAAACAGGATGCGGCGGCCGTCCGGGTGGATCCACGCGCAGGTGGTTTTCCCCGTGCCCGGGGAGACGCGGGCGGTTTCCCCGCTGCCGAGATCCATCAAATAGATTTGATAAAATGGATTTTCCGAGCGCTCGCTCTGAAAAACGATCAGGCTTCCGTCCGCGCTGAAATATCCTTCGCCGGAGCGCTTCCCGTCGAAGGTGAGCTGGCGCACGTTCGAGAGGAGCGCGGCCTCGCTGGAGGGGGGCTGCGCGAGCGCGGGGACCAGCCCGGCGAGAAGCGCGAGAAGCGTCAGTGGAACAATCGTGCGCGACATGGGACGAGCACTTTCGACTCGGCGCGCCGCGCCCCTACCGTGGGTGTAAGTGAGGTGGGGCGTAAGTGATGTGGGGGTAAGTGACGTGGGGCGTAAGTGACGTGGGGCGTAAGTGACCAGCGTGAGTTGGCCGCGGAACTCGGTGCGGGGGCTGAAACCGCGCTGTCGCAAGGCATCCAGGACGACCCGCGCGCCCGGCCAGATGCCCGGGAGCACGACTTCCTGGTCCTCCGTCCGCACTCGGACCTCCCGTCGAACCACGTCGGCGCCCACAATCTCCACGGCCCGCTCGACCTCGCCCCAGTCGAACGTGTACTGGACGTCCGGTGCGGTGATGACCGCGCCCCCGGCGGTCAGGTCCAGACGCCAGAAGCGAAGCCCTTCCCAGGCGGAAATCACGCGCGCGAGGCGCACTCCGAGGCCCGGTGTGGAGGCCACTCCGGACCCCAGGAGAAACAGCAGTGGGCTGACGTCCATCACCATCAAGGCCTGCGTGATGAGGCCAAGGATCGCTCCGAGATGCGCGAGGCCGATGTGCAGGCGCGCCTCCAGCAGGTAGTGCTGCAGCCCGCCCCAGGCGTGCGAGGCCAGCATTCGGTCCGGCCGGTCAGAGTGCAGGGCCTGCCGCATCTCCGCGGCCGACTGGAAGCGCTCGGCGCGGTCCAGGTGTAGCGCGCGGGCCACCGCGTCGGCGAGCCAGTCGGGGACGTCGGTGAGGCGCGCCCGTTGCCAACCCTGGGGCTCGTGGCCGCTGATCAGATAATGAAGGAGCGCGCCCAGGCTGAACAGATCCGAGCGCGAGTCGCTCTGCGCGGCGTACTGCTCGGGCGCCGCGAAGCCAGGCGTTCCCAGCGGAACGGTGTCTCGCCTGGCGTCCGGCTTCCAGTAGCGCGCGGTGCCGAAGTCGACGAGGCCGACGCTGCCGTCCTGGCGGAGCATCACGTTGCCGGGTTTCAAGTCCCGATACACGATGCCGCGGATGTGCAGATATTGCAACACGTCGAGCAGGGCCTGTCCGATCCGCACCGCGCGCTCGAAGAACAGCCGGTGCTCGCGCGCCATCACTTCCTCGAGGGTTTCACCCCAGACGAGCTGCTCCACCAGAAATGCGTGCCCGTCGTCCTCCACAAATGCCAGGGGGCGGGGAATCGCGTCGTGCGACAGGGTGGACAGCGTCCCGTATTCGGCCTGCAAGAGTCGCACGTCGTCGCCCTCGAGGGCTTCCTTCACCACCACCAGCGCGGCGCCGTGCAGGGGATGCGCCAGGTACACGTGAGACATTCCGCCGCCGGGAAGCACCCGGGCGATCTGGTATTCGTTGTTCAGCACGTCGCCGACGGCAAGCACGAGAATGATTTCCCCGGCTGAATTTTAGAATCCCGCAATACCCTGCGGTGTGTTAGCGGATGCTAATGCCCGGCGCTTTCTCCGGCGGCGCGCGCACGGTAGGATAGAGCCATGGCAGACAGCGCAGCGCCCGTAACCCTGAATATGCGGCCGGCCGCCCCGGCCGCCTCCACGATCCCCACGCCGGCCGCGGCTGCCGCGACGGTCGTGCAGCCGAGCGGGGATCCCCAGGACAGCGTTGAGCTGAGCGGCACCTTGCCCGATCCTCCGCCCCCCAATCGTCAGCAGGTCACCGCCGCGGCGAACGGTGGCGGCGCGCTGGACGATGTTGCGAAAGGCCTGAAGCAGGTTTCCGACGCGGTGACTGGCGAGCACAAGGTGGCCGAGGTGAGCGGCGACGTCGGCGGCTACCAGGGGCGCCTGGACGTTGGCCGCATGCAGCTCACGCCGCGCCACGGCGTGTCCCCCAACCTGGGCCAGGGCGGCGTGAATTTCGACCCAACGCTGCGGGTGGAAGCCAGCCTGTTTTCCACGGGCTTGAGTCGCACCAGCGAGCTTGGGGACGGCTGGAGCCGATCCCAGGGCGTGCGGGCCGGCGTGCACGGCCGCTACGATCTCGACATCGGGAAATTGGTGAGCGGCTCATATACCGCTTCGGACGCGCGCGATGCGGTGGGCGCCGAGGCGCGCGGCGAGGCGTACCAGAATTATACGAAGCAGGTCGGCGCCAACGGCCAGGTGACGGTGGGGGTGCAGGCCGGCGTGGGCCAGAACCTGCTCGGCGAGGGCACGACGGCCTATGCCCAGAGCGTGCAGCAATTCCACCTGCGGGTGCCCCAGACGTCGGCGATCTTCGGCGGTGACGGCGGCCTGACGCTGCGGGCCCGCGAAGGCATGGCGGTGGACGCGGACGGCGCGCGCGGCCACTACGAAGGATTTGCGGGGGTGACGCAGACCCTGCCGGTCGAAATGCTGGGCAAGGAGCGCCAGGTGACGGTGGGCGTCGGCGCGCAGGTCCAGGGCGTGAACGCCCAAACCCCGACCGTGCGGCCGGACGTGTCGTTCGCGGTGAATTTTTAGTCAGGGTTCGGAGACGGGTACCGTCACATCCGTTTCCATCTCCGCGAGCGATCGGCGGGGACCCTGGTAATTCAGGCAGCCCGCAACTTCCTCAAGGGCAGTTTCCGGAAACAACCGGACGGGCTTGAGCAGGATACCCTCGCCGACGCGCCTCATGGCTGCGTGATCCCCTGGAGCCGCTTGCGCTCCACCACCGCGAACGCCTTCAGGCCCGCTTTCAGGCTGTCGAGCGCGTCGTTCGGAGTCACCGGCAGCGTCGCTTCCGGGATGACCACCGCCTTGCCGAGCGCGTTCAACAGCGAGCGCAGCGCTCCGTTTTCCCCTTCGGTGGGGATGGTGAAGCGCAGGCGGCGCGCTTCGTCGGCTTCGTCCACCACCTCGGAAATTTGCACCTCGCTGCCGAGAATCGCGGCGATTTTCGCGGCTGTCGCGTCCGGCAGGCCGACTACCTCGAGGATTTCCGGAATCCAGCCCTCGATGCGCACGCTGCCCAGCTCGAAGGTGGCGCGGACCACCGTCTTGCTCTCGGTGACTTCCTTGCGCCAGTCGTAGAAACAGGACGCCAGCACGCCGGTGGAATATTCGACGTTGATCAGCGCGCCGTCCATCA
>VGFD01000446.1 GCA_016868975.1 Armatimonadota bacterium
TCGCGGATCCGGAGGAAGCTGCCGCGCCGGCCCGCCGTTTGCTGCTGGTCGACGACGACGAGCACATCCTGCGATCGCTGAAAATCTACCTGGAGATGGAAGACTTCAACGTGACCACCGCATCGTCCGGACGCGAGGCGCTCGACAAGATCCGTGCCGACCAACCGGAGCTGGTGGTGCTCGACGTCATGATGCCGGAGATGGACGGTTTCCAGGTCCTGGAGACGGTGAAAGGGGATGAGGCGACCCGCAAGATTCCAGTCATCATGCTGACCGCCAGGGGGCAGGACGCCGACGTGCTGCGCGGATACCAGAAGGGCGCGTCGTCGTACATGACCAAGCCGGTGAATTACGACGAGCTGGTCGACAACATTCGTCTGATCTTCGATAACGAGGAGAACGACGCCAAAAGCGGGAAGTCGTGACCGCTAGTAGTTTTTAAAGGAATTCAGAATTATGCAGAAACAGATTCTTCGTCAGATGCAGAAGAAGCTCCAGGCGTCGCTCACCAAGGTGCAGGACGAGCTGGCCAACGAGATCGTCGAAGCCAGCGCCGGGGGCGGCGCGGTGAAAGTGCAGGCGAATGGCCAGCAGCAGATCGTATCCATCAAGCTCGACGCCAGCGTGGTGGATCCGGAGAACGTTGACCTTCTTGAAGATCTCATCCTGACCGCGACCAAAGAGGCGCTCGAAAAATCGAACGACCTTGCCGGCAAGCGTATGGGCGCGCTTACTGGCGGCCTGAATATTCCCGGCCTGCCCTTTTAACCGCGACGGTGGCCTTGGAGTTCGCCGCGCCCATCGCCCGGCTCATCGATGAATTGATGAAGATGCCGACGGTGGGTCCCAAGAGCGCGGCGCGGCTAGCGTTCTACGTGCTGGGCGCGAGCCGCGATGACGCGCAGCGCCTGGCCGCGGCGATTCTCGAGGTGAAAGAGAAGATTCGCCCATGCCGCACCTGCTTCAACCTTGCCGAGGGGGAAGTCTGCCCGGTGTGCACCGATCCGCTTCGTGACGCGCGACAGATCTGCGTGGTCGCGGACGCGCGCGACGTGGTGGCCCTCGAGCGGGCTCGCGAGTTCCGCGGGCGCTACCACGTGCTGGGCGGCCTGATATCGCCGATGGACGGCGTGGGACCGGACAACCTCACGGTGGGCGCCCTCACTGATCGCGTGGCGGCCGAGCAGGTGGAGGAGATCATCCTGGCCACCGACTCCACGGTCAGCGGCGAGACCACCGCGCTCTATCTCACGAAGGTGCTCAAGCCACTGGGTGTCCGCCTGTCGCGTCTCGCATACGGGTTGCCGCACGGCATGAACCTCGAGTACGCCGACGAAGTGACGCTGGCCCGCTCCCTGCAGGGGCGCCGTCCGGTGGAATAAATCCCGGACGGTTTTTTGCTATAATGGGGCAAACTTAGTGGTCCGCGGCGCAAGTCTGATCATGAAATGGAGCCCCGGGCGCGGACCACTAAGCCCCAAATCTGTTTGATCGTGGCGCGCTACACGCCCGGGTCAGTCGTTGTCTGTGTAAGGCGAAGCTACTTGTGTCGCGCGCCACTTAGCGGAAAGGACCCCGCCGTGCTCAGAATCTCCGTGGTGCCGCTTCGCCGCGTGTTACCCATGGTGAGCGCCCACCCGGGCCTGGTGGCGCGCCGCGTGGTGAGTGGCCGCCTGCGCCTGGTGAGGGCCGGCGGGGGGCTCTACCTGTCCCAGGAAGACTATCTGTCGCTGTGGCAAAGGGCTGCGGCCGCCGCGACGGGCATCCGGCCCAACCGCCTGAAGAGTCGGACGCGCCGGCCACCCGCCCATCCCCCAAGCCCATTCACGACGCGCGCCTGCCCGGCGGCGTGTGGTTGGGCGTCTCCCGATTTCTCGACGGGCTATGGAGTCGGCGCCGCCGCTGATTCCAGCCTGGTGGTGGGGCGCTCGCCGGCCAGGTGGCAGCGAATCTCGTAGGTGAGCCAGGCGGCGGTGTCCAGGTCGCTGACCCGGAACTGGATCAGCGCCTCGTCGCTCACGATCTGCACGATCGGCCCGCGTACCGTGCGATTGAGCTGGATCTCCTCAACCCTTTCCGCCGCTATTCGGCGAATCGAGATGGGAATGCCCCACAGGGTCTCGCGCAGGCTCACTCTATCCGGGGCCAGCGACAGCAAGACGCGGAACCCGCTGATCACCGCGAGGAACAACACCACGACGCCGGCCAGCCAGAAATACAGCGTGAAGTCTCCCGTGCCGCGCGCGGTTTCGAGGATGGACGGGCGCTCCGCTGAGGGCGGAATCGCGGACATGAGGACGAATACAAGGCCTACCACCAGGACGTCCACGATGGCGCCGGTGGTGGCCACGCCCCACTCGTAGCGCGCCGCGCCATTCTCCCGGGTGACCTTTACCGCGGTCGAAACCGGTGCGTCAATGGCCGTTCCCAGGAGATTGGGGTATTTTTCGACACGCTCGCGGAACGGGATGTCCAGGTCGCTCGCGGCGATGCTCAACTGGGTCCCGTCGTCGAGCTTTTCCTGCAAAGGGCAGCCCAGCGTCTTGGCCAGCGCTTCGGCCAGCGCCCGGCTCTGCAATTGCTGGTTCACGCGCTCGTCAATCGTGTATTCGTAGCGCTCGTTGACCAGCTTCACCAGCCATTTTACCCTGGGCCGATCGATCTGCTCGCTGTCGATGTGTTGCAGCTTGATGAGCGGTGGGCCGTTCCACGTAAAGCGCAACTGATGCCGGAACATGCCGTCTTTTACCCGGATTGCGTCCGCGGTGACGGTGATTTTCTTTCGTGAGTGAACCGCCAGAATATATCCGATCAACACGAAGACGGAGGCCATCACGACGGCCGGATACCAGTCGTTGGCGCCTCGCGGAAGGCGGCCGAACCAGACGCACCACAGGTACCACAACGGGAAGCTGGCGGTGATTCCAATGAAAATGAAAAAGACACCCAGATTGCGGTTCGCGTCGGTCGGGAGGATGATGAGCGTCTCGGCGCCCGGCCGTTTACGTACTCTCAATTAGAACGCGATGGATCCGATTGATCGCACCTGGGACAAGGGCGCGATCTCGTTGTACGACATGACCGGCAGATCCGGGAAAATCGGCTCGATCAGTCGGCTGATGAAGCGTCGCAGCATCGGCGAGGAGAGCAGCACCGGGCTGAACTGAAGCGCGGACGCGTTGCGCAGCCCGGCTTCCAGCGCGCGCAGGACGCGCAGACCCTCGTCGACGCCGAGGTCAAGCCAGCGCGTGCCCCCGGCCTCGCGAAGCGCTTCGGCCAGCGTGCGCTCGACGTCCGGATGGAGCACCAGCACGTTGAGGAAGCCCTCCGCGTCCTGGTACTTGTTGCACAGGCTGCGGCTGTACGCCATCCGCACGCACTCGGTAAGCAGGTCGGGATCGTGACTGGTGCTGAGGTTCTCCAGGATCACCTCGAGAATGGTGGCGAGGTCGCGAATCGACAGCGATTCCCGCAGCAGGTTGCGCAGCACCTGCCGCAGCGCGGACATCGAGAACGCCGTGGGGAACAGCGCCTTGACAAGGCCGGGGTGCTTGCGCCTCACCAGCTCGACGTGTGACTCCACCTCCTGGTATCCGAGCAGCTCCCAGCCGTGGCGGTAGACGATCTGCTTGACCCGGTTGGCAATGATGTACAGCTTTTCCGGGGAGTCGATGGGCAGGTCGACTTCCCCCTCCTGCAGCGGCACGTCGTGCAGGTAGACGCGGAAGCTCGACGGCCCCAGGTGGGGATTGCCGCGAATCGGAACCGCGGGCAGCATGAGCCCGGTCTCGATGGCGACCTTCTGCCGTACTTGATGGAGCGGATCGAGAAACTCCCCGCTGAACTCCATCAACATTTCGCCCACTTCGACGTGGACCGGGGCGATGGCCATCAAGTCGCCATACTCCGCGTCGAGCGCTTTCAGGCGGGCTTCACGGCGCTTGCCCTCGAGCCCAACGACGCGCAGGAAGCGGACCAGCGTGGGGGAGGGCGCCGCGCGGTAAAGCAGCGCCAGGGCGTGTGCCACCGGGCGGTAGAGCGCCTCGGGAATCTCGTCTCCGGGCTTGAGGACGGCCGCGTCGTCCGGGTTCAGGGCGGCCATCTCCACGACCGGAATGCGCAGCTCCTCCGCGGCCCACACGATATCTTCCGCGGCAGCTCCCCGGGCGCACGCGACCACGTAGGGCGTCGAGCCTGGCGCATAGGAAAGCGCCACTGCAAGTCGCATGCCGTTGATAAGCACGATCTCCGCCGCGCGCAGCTGACTGGTGGCGGGCGCGGCCGCCTTCCTGGGCGGGCGCGCCTGCGATGCCTTCTTCGCGGCGCCGTTGCCCGGGGCGGGGCGGGCGGTCTTCTTGGCGGACTTTCTTTTGCTGGCCGTGCTTGCCACCGGGGCGCCCGGATCCTCTGACGTCATAACGGTGGAAGTTCAAGGCAGCCCTTCATTTTCCTGTGGCAAGGGGGCCTCGCGCGCGGACGTAGAAATCCGGATTGCCCCGCGGGCTCGATGAACCCATACACGGAGTACGACTAAAGTCGTATTCCAAAATAGTTCCAACGGAGGAATTCGATCTCGGTGAAGTTCGGTATAATACCGATGTGGAAAGGGATGCCGCGAAAGCAGGTGTCCCGACCGTCTATGGCCGTCGGGGCCTCACCTCCCCCAGCCCCCCTCCCCGTCGGCCTGTTTTATTTCCGTCGATTTCTCCTCGTGGCCATGCTCATGATGTGCATCCTGGGCTGCCAGCGCGTGCCGGTGCTGGAGATCGTGGTCTGGTCCGCCTTCAAGGACCAGGAGTTGGAGCTCCTCAAGAAGGAGGGCGCCGCCTTTGCGGCCCGCGAGGGGATTCCGGTGCGCGTCGTGCGGGTCCC
>VGFD01000447.1 GCA_016868975.1 Armatimonadota bacterium
GCGCGGCTTTTATAGAAAGGGCGATTATCGCCGCGCCGTCGCGGCCTGGTCGAAGCAGGAGAACGGGGTGGGAAGTCCCGCCGACATGCGCATCCTCGCGGAGAGCCTCGCCAACCTGGGAGACGAGCGCGCCATCGAGTTCATCCGCCGCCTGCCGCGCGGCGACCGGGTGGCGCTGCTCGCGCGCCTGCGCTTTCAGCAGCGCAAGGGGAACGACACCCGTGACGCCCTGGCCGCCACCTTTACCATCTGGCGGGGGAGCGCGGCCGGCGATCCCCAGCTTCTCGGACGTTCCCTGGAGCTGGCCGTCACGCTGGCCCAGCAGAACAACAGCAAGACGCGCAGCGTCGGAGCGGCGCAGCTCTACCACATGATACGGCGTCCCTTCGCCCTTGCGGTGGCCAACGATAAGCGCCTCGACACCGCGCTCACGCTGGCGTTGATGGCGGATACCGCGAAGGATCCCCGGCTCACCCGCGAGGCGCTGGCCGCCTACGGCACGTTTTATCCCTGGACCCTGAAGGTCTTGCAGGCCCGCGTCCTGGTCCTGAAAGCGGCGGGCGATCCCGGCGCTGACCAGGCGCGCGCCGACCTGCTCGCGTTCCGCAAGGCGCGCAATCTCGATCTCGGACCGGAGGCCACCCCATGAGCGCCGCGCGCGTAGCAGTCCTTTTATCGCTGTCGGGCATGTGCGCCCTGATCTACCAGACGGTCTGGCTGCGTGACTTCCGGCTGATCTTTGGCGGGTCCACCGCCGCCACCGCCGCCGTGCTGGCCATCTTCATGGGCGGTCTCGGCCTCGGCGGCGCGCTCCTCGGCAAGACCTCCGACCTCTCGAAGCGCCCCCTGCGCTTCTACGCCATGCTCGAATTCGGCATCACCGTGTCCGCCGCGCTTTCCCCGCTGCTCCTGTGGCTGGTCCGCCAGGGATACGTGGGAGTAGGCGGCACGCTGGTCATGGGCGTGGCCCTGGGGACAGTGGTGCGGCTGCTGCTCTCGGCGGTCGTGCTGGCCGTCCCCACGCTGCTGATGGGCGGCACGCTGCCCGCCGCGGCGCGCTCCGTCGAGTTCGACGAGGACGGCGCCCGGCGCCGGGTCGCCCTCCTCTACGGCGCCAACACGCTGGGCGCGGTCGTGGGGACGGTGCTCTCCAGCTTCTACCTCATTGAAACCTTCGGCAACCACACCACCCTGTGGATGGCCGCCGCGGTGAACGCCGTCGTGGCCGCCGCCGCGTGGATGATGGGCGGCCGCGAAGTGGAGGTGGCGCCCGAGGCGAGCGTCGAGCGCGCCGAAGCGACCGCGCCTCCCCGACTGGTGTTCGCCGCCGCCGGGCTGGTCGGTCTCGCCTTCTTCCTGATGGAGATGGTCTGGTACCGCATGCTGGCGCCCATCCTGGGGGGCACCGCCTTCACCTTCGGCCTCATCCTGGCGCTCGCGCTGCTCGGCGTGGGCCTCGGTGGCTTCGTCTACGCATTCCTTGGAGAGCGCGTGCGGCCCACGGCCTGGGCCTTCGGTCTGACCTGCGCGCTGGAGGCGCTCTTCCTGGCCATCCCGTTCGCCATCGGCGACCACCTCGCGATCATGGAATTGCTCCTGCGCTCGCTGCGCAGCCTGGGATTTGGCGGCCTGCTGTACGCCTGGACGGTGGTGGCCGTCATCGTGGTGCTGCCCGCTTCGCTGGTGGCCGGCTTCCAGTTCCCAATGCTCATCGCGATGCTGGGGCGGGGCGGCGAGGACGTTGGCCGCCACACTGGCACCGCGTACGCCTGGAACACCCTCGGCGCCATCGTGGGATTGCTGGCCGGCGGGTTCGGTCTGCAGCCGCTGCTGGAGGCCACCGGCGTGTGGCGGCTGGTCACCGCGCTCCTGGCGTTGTTGAGCCTGGCCTCCTGCTGGCAGGCGTTCCGCGCCCAGACGCCCTCCGCGTTGCCGCTGCGCATCGCCTCGCCGGTCACCGCGCTGCTGGCCCTTTTGCTGCTGCTCACCTGGGGGCCCGGCGCGGTGTGGCGCCAGACGCCCATCGGGGCCGGCCGCTCCGATCGCGTGCGATTGAACCCGCGCTCGCTGGAGGCCTTCGCCCGCGAGCAACGGGGACGGTTGATATGGCAGGCCGACGGACTGGAAACCTGCGTGGGGCTGCGTGCCTCCGAGGGCGGCTACGGCTTCCTGGTCAACGGCAAGAGCGACGGAAACTCGCGCGACGACGCCGGAACCCAGGTCCTCTCCGGGCTGCTCGGCGCGATGCGGATGGATCCGAAGAAGATCCTCGTGATCGGCCTGGGCACCGGCAGCACGGCCGGCTGGCTGGGCGCCTTCCCCGGCGTGGAGCGCGTCGATGTGATGGAGTTGGAGCCCATCATCCTGCGCGTGGCCAAAGACTGCACGCCGGTCAACCAGAACGTGCTGACCAACCCGAAGGTGCACATCACGCTGGCCGACGGCCGCGAGACGATGATCACCAGCCGCGAGAAGTACGACTTGATCGTGTCCGAGCCGTCGAATCCGTACCGCGCCGGGGTGGCGGCCCTGTTTACCCGCCAGTACTACGACTCGGCGCTGCCGCGGCTCAACGAGGGCGGCGTTTTCTGCCAGTGGCTGCAGGGCTACGAGGTCTCCCTCGACACCGTGCGCACGTTCTACAACACGTTTTCCTCGGTCTTCCCCTACGTGGAGACCTGGAGCACCCAGGGCACCGACCTGCTGCTGGTGGGCAGCCTCAAGCCCATCCCCTTCGACGTTGCGGAGATGCGCAAGCGCATTCAGCAGCCGCCCTACGGCGACGCGATCCGCAAGGTCTGGCGGGTGGACGACCTGGAGGGCGTGCTGGCCCACCATCTCGCCGGCCAGAAGTTCAAGGAGGAGATGCGCCAGGGCGCCGGGATCAACACCGACGACAAGAACCTGCTCGAGTTCGGGTTCGCGCGCAGCGTGGGACGCGAGACCAGCGTGTCGCTGAACGCCCTGCAGGAGCGCACGGCCCAGCTCGGGGAGCTGCATCCCCAGGTGGTCAACGGCGAGGTCGATTGGAATCGCGTGGAGTGCGCCCGCGACGCGGCCACCGTTATGGCCGGCGGGACGCCGCGGGTGCCCGACCAGGATCGCGAGCGCGGGCTGCGTGCCCTGGCCATGCTGGCCTGGCGCGAAGGCAACGCGAGCCGCGCGGTGGCGCTCTGGAAGCGGCAGTCCCAGGAGCCTTCCAACCCGTTCGAGCGCATGGTGCTGGCCAGCGCCATGTCGATGGGCGGGGACGACGGCGCGCTCGACCAGATCCGCGCGATGAAGAAGGATTATCCAGTTGAGGCCGACGCGATCGCCGCCGTCTACTATTATAAGAAAGGCGAGAAGGAGCCGGCCGCGGCCGCCATCGAGCGATCCTTCACAAAGTGGCACGCGACGCCCTGGCCGCCGATAAAGGTGATGGAGCCTGCGTTGCAGGTGGCCGCCGCGCTGGGATCCCGCGACGCAGGCCTGGCGCCGCGCATGCTGGGAGCACTGGCCGAGCCGTTCCCGCTCCACGCGCTGGATCGCGAGCGCATACTGGCGCTGATCCAGGTCAACCGCGTGGTGGACCGTGCGACGGCCGTGGCCCTGCTGGAGTCGTTCGGGCCGGACTTCCCGTGGAACGAGGGCTTCCTGAAGCTGCGGGTGGCGACCTATCCCGACGGCGACCCGCGCAAGCTGGCCGCCCAGCGCGACCTGGAGAAGTTCATGGGGCAGTAGGCAGGACCGGTCCCAGCAGATCGGCCACGAGCACGGCTCGATCGGAGCCCAACAGCGGCGCGACACGGTCTTCGCCGTTGTGTGTCGTCCAGGTGGCGTAATGGAAACCGAATGCCTTCCGCAGGTTGCGCTCCGGGTTGCGCAGCACTTCCAGGCATCGATCGAGCACGTTGACTATCCACAATTCGGGGATCCCCGCCATGGCGTAGAGGCTTGCCTTCTCGTCGCGATCGTAGAGTGAAGTGTCGGAAACCTCGACGATGAGGTCTGCGCTGGTAGGGTGGGAGGATTGATCGTATCCTCTCGGCACGAGCGCCAGGTCCGGTTCGGGCTGCGACCACGATGACAGATTGAGCGGGGACTGTACCCGAACCCAGTGCGTGTCGCCGAAACGCGCTCCCAGCACTTGATTGGAGTGCATGACGCCGTTGCCGTGCGGCGTGTTCATGGGCGGCATCTCGACGACCTCCCCCTCGATGAGTTCGACCCGGGCGTCCTTGCCAAACACGTCCATCTGGTGAAGGCGTTCGAACTCCGCAACTGTGAAGCGATGGGTCTTTGCGTGCGTGAGAGCCAGGGCGATGCACCTCCGGTCCCTATTCTTCTCCGCTTTCGGAAGCATTCCCACTCGTGCGTCCGGCGAACACGCGTCGGATGAAGTCCTCACGGAGCGCGCTATCTTGCAGGTCGCGCTCCTCCACCATGGGGAGGTCCGGCCAGCGGCGGGCCACCGCCTCGGCGAACAGTCCCCGCGTCGGGGCCAGCCCGCACGACGGCGACTTGCTCTTGAACACGTAGCCGTCCAGGTGGTCGAGGGCGGCGACGCGCGCCTCGGCGTAAGCGTTCATGGGGTCGGTCCAGTCGCGGCCGGAATCGGTCTCCACCATGCGCGCGCCTTCCAGGTGAAGGGGCGGCCGTGGGATGCCCATCCCCACCTCGACCTCCGGGCACACCGAGACGAACTCCACCCGGGGTCCCAGGAGGTCGGTGAGGACCGGGTCGTGCTTGTGCCCGCCGTCGTAGCGGACGCGCTCGCCGAGCAGGCAGGCGCTCACCCCGACGCGGGGCTTCATGAACAAACCAGCCCGATCCAGGGGTGGACCGGGCTGGAGGCGTCACAACCAGCAGGAATCGTCAGCGCGTGATG
>VGFD01000448.1 GCA_016868975.1 Armatimonadota bacterium
TGATCGCGGGGAACTTCCTCCGGCACGGGCGCCGTCTGATATAATTCCAACGGGTCGGCGAACAATTCGGGCGGCCCGGGTGTCCGACGTCCTGAAGAGGTGTTTCTTGTCCAAGCCTTCGGCATCTCGGTTTCGTGTGGTCGTCAGAGCCATCGCCAGCCCGCGCGACGAGTGGATCATTCTCGCGCTGGCCGGCTTTCTGTTTTTCATCGCCACCAACACCCAGACGGGGTGGCTGTACGCCGTGGTGTCTTTCCTGCTGGGCTTGCTGGTGGTGGGTTTTTTCGGGCCGCGCGCCACCTTGCGGGGACTGCGAGTGGACCGCGCGGTGCCGTCCGGCGTCCTTGAGGGACAGGCCGCAAGCATCCGGCTGACCGTCACCAATCCCTCGGCCACGCCGCGCTTCCTCATCGGAGTGGTGGACGCGCCGCCCGTTGCCGGCGCCGCCCCGATGCGGTTCGTCATCCGCCACCTGGCGCCGCGCCGCAGCGTCTCGTTCAACTACGCCGTGGATTGTCCGCGGCGCGGCGTCCTGAAGTTCGACGCGGTGACGCTGGAGTCCGCGACCCCGGTCGGGCTGTTCATGCACCGCCGCGTGGTGGACGCGCCGGCCGAGATGGCCGTGTACCCGGTGGGTCCGGAAGTGCGCATGCTCCGCGTGCCGGCGGCTTCTCGAGAGGTTTCCAGCGGTCCGCGCACGCAAAATCGGGCCGGCCACAGCTTTGATTTCCTGGGCATCCGCGAGTACCAGTGGGGGGACGACACGCGTTTCTTGCACTGGCCTTCGACGGCCCGCAGCGGCCGCTTGATGGTGCGCGAGTTCGAGGACCCGGCCGCCGACAGCATCGCCATCCTGGTGGAAAATACGTCCCCCAGCGGCGTCGAGCGCGACGGCCGCACGGCGCTGGATCAGGCGGCGCGCCTGGCCGCCACCCTGTGCGTCGCGGCGCGGCGGGATGCCGCCACGGTGACGCTGCTCAGCGACGGCCCGGAGGAGGCCAGCGTGCTGGCCAACCCGCGCGGCGATCAGGCGCTGGAGTGGCTCGCCCGCCTCAACAGCGACGGCCGCCGCACCTGGGTGGATCTGGTGCGCGACTGTCTCGATCGCCTCCCGCGGCGCGCGCGCCTGCACGTGCTGGCCAGCGAGCCGGTGGTTGACGAGGAGGTCCTGGGGATGCTGGCCGAGCGCCGCATCCGCCTTCTGGTGACCCTGTTTGACGCAACTTCTTTCGGTGCCAACGGCCGGCTGGAGGCCGGCCAGTACGGGGAGGCGATACGCCATCTCCGCGAGGCCGGAGTTTCGGTGCGGCGCATCGGGGCCAGCGATCCCCTGGCCATGTTCTCGCTGGAGGCGGCCGGATGAAAATCCCCGCGTTCTGGCTGCCCCACCTTCCGCCGGAAAATTCCCGGGCATTTCGCGCGTCCACGCTGGCAACTGTAATGTGCGGAATTCTGGCCACGCTCAACGAGCAGGAGTGGCCGACGTTCGGCTGGTTCGTCGTCGGGCTGACCCTGCTCGGCTTCCTCATTTCCTACGTGCGGCGGGATCAGAATAACTGGTGGATCAAGGCTATCCTGTCGGTGATGATGATGTTCGCCCTGTGGGATTTCCTGGTGGCCCTGGTCTACAGCCCGTACGACCCGCGAATTCCGCTGGCCAACCTGCTGCTCTGGCTGCAGACGCTCCACTCTTTTGACCTGCCCGCGCGGCGCGACCTCAATTACTCATTGCTGGTCGGATTCATTCTGGTGAGTGTGGCCGCGGTGCTCAGCCATGACATGACGTACCTGCCGTTCCTGGTGGCGTTCCTGATCTGCGCGCTGACCACGCTGTATTACAATTACCTGTCGACGCTGAGCGAGGGCGCGAGGGTGCTGCCCCAGGCGCCCCTCCCGCGGGTGCAGGGATTGCGCATCGCGCGGGTGATCGGCGAACTGGCCGTGGTGTTCTGCGCGATCGGCTTCATGGTATTCATGCTGCTGCCCCGCTACACGGGAATGAAGATCCGCGCGCTGCCCATGTCGATACAGATCAAGCTGCCGGAAGGCGCCAACGGCCGGGTGCGCAATCCCTCGTATCCCATTACCGACGGGCGGGTGCCCAAGAATCTGCGCCGCAATTTCGACCCGGAGAATTATTTCGGCTTCAACGCGTACTTGGATCTCAACATGCGCGGCAAGCTGTCCGACGAGATCGTGATGCGGGTGCGCTCGTCGGAGGAAACCTACTATCGCGGGCTGGCCTTCAACAAGTACAACGGCGAGGGCTGGGAGATCACTGACGAGGCTCTCCGCAAGATCACGGCCACCGCCCCGCCGCTTTTCATTCCGGATTCGTACGGCGACCGCGAGATCGTGCAGATCTATTACGTCGAGAAGGACATGCCCAACGTGATTTTCGGCGCGTATCACATGGCGCAGTTGTTCTTTCCCTCCGACACCGTGTACATGGACTCGCACGGCGGCGTGCGTGCCGGTTTTCCGCTGGAGGCCGGGCTGGTCTACTCCACCATCAGCTTCTACCGCCAGCCGCGCCCCAGCATGCTGCGCCGCCTGGGCCGCTTCATGCCGGTTTCCTGGCGCAACACCTCAAACCGGCCGCCGACTTCGGTGTTCCGTTACGTGGCCGAGCACAATCTTGAGTTGCCGAAGTCGCTTCCACCGCGCGTGACGAAACTGGCGCAGGAGGTCACCGCGCGGGCCAACGGCGCGTACGAGCAGGCCGCCGCCATTCTGCACCATCTGCAAATCCGGTACGACTACAGCCTGGACATTCCCCCGTTTCCGGAGAATGCCGATCCAGTCGATCAATTTCTGTTCGAGTATCGCAAGGGATATTGCGAGCAATTCGCCTCGTCGATGGTGGTGATGTGCCGCACGCTGGGGATTCCCGCCCGGCTGGTGACCGGCTACACGCCCGGCACGTACAACCCGTTCACCGGATTTTATGAAGTGAAGGGATCTGACGCGCACGCCTGGGTGGAGGTTTTCATCGACCGTTTCGGGTGGGTGCAGTTTGATCCGTCGCCTGGCTACAGCGGGGTTCCGCAGTTGAAGTCGACGACCGGCGCGGCTTCGATGATGGGCGCGCTGAGCGAATATCTCAAGGAACGCATCGGCGTCGAGCGCGCGCGGCGGCTGCAGGAAGCGTGGAACGCGGTCCGCGGCGCGGTGGTCGGCTTCGTGCAGTCCATGGGGGATCGCGGGTTCGCCGGCTGGGTCATCCTCGCTGCTCTGGGCGCCGGCATCGTGCTGGGCGGGCTGTCCCCGCTGTTGTGGATCGCGCTGCGCCGCAAGCCGAGCGACGGCGTCGGGCGGGAGGACGCGTCGCCGCTGCGCCGCCTCGTGCGCCGCGCCCTGCGGGTGTTTGGCGTGGAGGCGCCGCGGACGCCGCAGGACGAAGTGGCCGCCGCCTACGGACGCATGGTGGACGAGATGTCCCGCCGCGGCCATCCCCGCGGGCCGGCCCAGACCCCCTGGGAATTCGGTCGCCAGGCCGCCGCGGCCATCCCCGAAGCGGCCCCGGCCATCGACGCGCTGACCGGAGAGTACGTGCAGGCCTGCTTCAGCGGCCAGCCGGTCTCCACCGAGCGGGTAGGCGCGGCACGCGAGGCCCTGGACCGCTTCGAAAAGACCAGCGCGAAGCCCGCTTAGTTTCACGCCGCAAATCCCACACCAGCACACCCCTCGCACGATCACACCCCTCGCACGGGCAACCCCGCGCACGGTCACAGCCAGCGCCACGCCCCTGTGCGCGGTGTCCGTCAGCGCCACGCCACTGTGCGCAGTGTCCGTCGTGCCACGCCACTGTGCGCGGTGTCCGTCGGCGGGACAGGGTGGCTCTTCCACCAGTTACACAAAACCAGCTTCCTGATCGTGTCTGGCAACGAGCCCATCGCCCGAATCGGGCTCCGGCATCCCGTGATCCACCTCACAAAACGGCGGCAAGTGCATAAAACTTCACCCCCCGGCAACCGATCGTTCACCCCGGTCAGCGTCGCGTCAGTGGTTGGCAAGCGGCCGGTCGGTCTCCTTCCCTATACTTGCACCAACGAGGCGGCTCGCTCGGGCGGGCCGGGGATCAAGGAGATTGCTCACGGTGGGCATGAACATCGGCGCTAACGACGTTTCCACGATGCTGAACAAGTCTTCCATGGTCGGCGGGGCGCAGCAGTTGCGCGTCGACCAGCGGATTAAGGAAACCGACAAGACCGCGGAAGCCGAAAAGTCCCGCGACCAGGACGCCGAGGCCACCACCGCCGACAACGGCGGCAATGTCGGCTCCGCGGCCGGCGCCGGCCGCACCGCCCCCAACCACCGCGGCGGCCAGGAATTGCGCGGGATGGGCCGCCTCTATCGCGGCTCCGTTGAATGGCAGCAAGAGCGCAACTCCGGCAACCAGGGATCGAACTGGCTTCCCCCCAGCCTCCAGCCCCAGGCGCGCGGCGCCGGCACCAGCAATCCCTACAACGTTCCCTACTGGCTGACGAGCGACCCGCAGTCCGAGCAGCCCCAGGAAGACAATCCGCTCGCTTCGCACCGCCGTCTCATCAGCGGCCTGCGCAGCATGGTCAAGAACGACATTGAGCAGTACGTGAAATCCAGCGAGCCTCCGTATGAGAAGAAAACCCTCCGCGAGTTCTACACGCTGCTCAGCGACGGAGGCACCGGCGGCGGCACGAACGCGCCCTCGCTCGGCGGCAACCGCCTTACCGGGCAGCCCCTCGGCTACAACCGCAGCAACTGGGATAGCGCGGAAAACGTCACCGTCATGTTCCGCAACGGCCCGCGGGTGGGCGACCAGCTCGACTGGGTGGCGTAGACTCCGAGAGTAAGCACCCGCGTGGCACGACGGACACCGCGCACA
>VGFD01000449.1 GCA_016868975.1 Armatimonadota bacterium
TGGTCCTTCAGGTCATCGATTGGAAGCGCGCAAAAGCCTGGTATTTCGGAGAGGCTGCGCGGTCTCGTTGTTTTCACGGCGAGAAACATGCTGATTCCCTCGCGAATGCAATCCGCCATGGATCGACCTTGCCGCTGCGCGGTCTCTCGGAGTTGTCGGTAGTCTGCTTCAGAAAGTTGAATCTGGGTTCGAATCATGCTTACATTCTAGCACAGCACGTAAGCATGCTCAACAGGTCAATCCCCGCGCCGCCAGATGAAGCCGTCCAGCACGTAGTGGGTGAGCTGGGGCAGCGCCAGCAGCGGGACCAGCCAGCCTGGGGACACCTCCCAGCCCGAGCCGAACAGCCAGGCGCGGTCGTGCCAGACGCCGCGGTCCCACAATAACTCTTCCGCGAACGCCAGGGTCCACAGGATCGCCAGGTACGGCAGCGGCCCGTGCTTGAACAGCGCGAAGCCCCGGTCGCGCCCGCGCCAGTAAAGCAGCGCGAGGTAGGGGACGCCGTGGATGAACACGTTGGTCACCGTGAACGCATAGTCCGAGTTGAGCGCCACGATGCCCACGTACCAGCAGACCGCCGTCGTGGCCACGATCACGTCCTTGCCCGGATTGCCCGCGCCCCGCGTCCACGCCAGCGCCGCGCGCACCGCGTACGCCGCCAGCAGTCCCCAGTAAATCCACGTCGCGAACGGGAGGATGGCCGCCGCCCAGCGCGCCGTCGTGAAATCCCCCTCCAGGAACCAGTGGAAGCCTCGCGGCAGGTGCGCGTGCCAGTAGAGCAGCGGATACAGCGTGCACGCGTAGATGACCGCCCCGTCGAACGCGCGGCCCGTCTGCTCGCCCATCCGCGCCCGATAGCGCATCACCCAGCCGTACTGCTGGCGCACGAAGTGGAACACCGCGAGATACGCCAGCGCGCGCCAGAACACCGACGGGCCCGCTCCGTACAGCGCGCAGCCCACCAGAAATCCGCCCAGCGGCACCGCCACGTAGCGCGCTGGATGCCGCCGCAGCGCCTCCGGATCCAGATACGTGGCGAAAATTGTGGACCACACATGGGCCACGTCCACCAGCAGCACGCCCGCGATCCAGGTCCACTCGGGGGCGTGCGCGTCCAGCAGGCCGAGCGGCGCCCCCACCAGGACGAGCGCCAGCGAGAACAGCGCGCTCCCCAGGAAGACCGCCACGTCGACCCGCGGCGAGAACAGGTACCAGTCGGCGGTCTGGGCGACCGCGGGCCGGGCCGCCACTGCGAGTGCCATAGGAGACGGAAATTCGGATGGAGGAGATCCGCTCCCCCCATGGAATAAAATTCAATGGGGGGAGGCTTGCCAGGAGCGCTTGGACGCGCGTCATTTTGAGGACGGGCGGCACGGAGGAAGAGCATGCGGACAACCATCGCGCGTCCTGCCAGGGGGCTGGACACCTTGGAGTCGCGGTCAGACTTTCATAAGGCCTTTCTCCGCAAGGAGCGCAGGGCCATCCTCCACCGCTGGGTGGCCGATCAGGTCGCCACCCCGCGCGGGTCGGGGCGCGCGCCCGACACCCTTCCCCTGGTGGGCTACGCGTCCGAGTTCCTGGAGCGCTTTCTGGAGGACGTCAACGACGGCGGCACCGACCGCAGCAAGGCCTGGATCCGCCAGATGGTGGACGAGGCGGTGCTCACCGAAGTGACCCCGCTGAGCCTCGCATCCTTCTTGATATCCCTGAAGAACGCCATCGGCACCCTGTGGAGCATGGAAGCGTGGAGCCGCTACAACGGCCTCAACGGCGAGAGCACGCTGCCCGCCATGGACCTGGTCGGCGTGGTGGACACCCACGCCACGCTCGACGCCGTGCTCCTGTCCGGCCTGGAGGACATGGAGCGCCGCCGGGCCACCGATCCCAGCGTCGAGATCGACAGCCTCGAGCTGTTGGAGGCGCGCCGCCGCGAGCACGACTCCATCGACTGCCTGGATTCGGTGGAAATCGCGCCGCCGGCCTCGGCGATCCCCGCGGCGGGGATGCGCAACGTCGCCGGGCAACTGAAGAATTTCGTGAACGAAACCCCCGCGGAGCAGCGCCTTGTTGCCCTGACCCTGCGCCGCGCGGATCGCACCCCCAAACCGCGGCTGTTCGACCGTGCCAACGAGGATTTTCTGGCGAAAATCTCCCACGAGTTCCGCTCGCCGCTCAGCTCGATATTATCGGTGTGCCAGATGTGCCTGGGCGGCAAGGAAGCGCTGCTCACCGGCGACGGCGGCTCGGACGCGTTTGACATCATCGAGCGCTCGGCCCGACAGTTATTGCACCTCACCGAAAATCTCATGGAAGCGCAGCGGCTGGAGGCAAATACCGACACGGGCGTGATTTCGCTGCGCGATCTGGTCGAGGACCTGGTGGCCGTCTTCACGCCGCCGGCGTCGCGCAAGGGGCTCACCATGAAAATCGACGTCCCGCCCCAGCTTCCCGACCTGCGAACGGATTTGCAGAGCCTGACCGCGATCTTGCGCAATTTGCTGGCCAACGCCATAAACTACACCGGCGAAGGCCACGTCGAGCTGTGGGCCATGGCGGATCCGGACGACGCCAGCGGCCGCACCCTGGTGCTGGGCGTCTCCGACAGCGGCCCGGGAATTCCGACCGAGCAGGTGCCGCACATTTTCGAGCCCTTCTGGCGGGGCAGCAACGGGCGCTCTTCCGAGCACCGCGGCACCGGCCTCGGGCTGGCCATCGTGAAGGAGGCCGTGCTTCGCATCGGCGGGGAGATTGCCGTGCAAAGCGAGGAAGGCGCCGGCACCACGTTCGTCATCGCGCTCTCCGGCGCGTTCGTGGAGCCGGCCGCGATCTCAGCCTGAGCAGTTGACCGCCTCGGAGGATTCGTATTGTGGTGCGACAGAAGACACAGATCCGCCCGACTGCCGCGAGACCCGCATACCCCCTCGCGGTGGCCGGGCGTATTCACTGCCCTGGTATGCAGGAGTCGAAAAGGTGTCTTGACGCCGGCCTGGAGGTAACCCGGTCGCCTGCGCTTCACGCCCGCATCCGCACGACATTTTCCACGGGCACGCCGCGCAGCCGTCGAATTCCGACCGCGCGGAACGCATCGAGGATTTTCGCCCGATCCGATTCGCTGTCGGTGTTGATACGCGCCAGGGCGTCCACCAGCGAGACCGAGTGCTTGAAATAGACGTCGCACTCCGGCGTCGCCCGGCACGTCTCCAGCGCGATGCGCTCGCCCACGATCTGCGGCGACAGCGCTTCGGCTCTTTCAACGCGCGGCACCGCGAGGTGGTCCATGCGGCGCAGCAGGTCGCGATGAAACACCAGCGTCGCCTTCTCTGGATCCTCGGTGAGGCCCATCGGCACGTACGAGCCTGCCCCCAGCGCGCCCTGCGGCATGTAGATGGACTGGCTCGGCGTGCCCAGCCGCATCCAGCGCTCCTCTGAGGACAATAGATATCCCGTGCTGCGGATGATGCGCGCCACCCGATCCCCGACGTGCGGCGCGCGCGACGCCAGATCATGGACCAGCCAGGCACGAGACAGGGGGCCCTGGAGCGCCTCCTCCATGTCGAGCAGATGCCAGTGCGGCCAGCCCGCCTCACCCGTCCCCACCGCCGCGGCCCACGGATTGTAGTTGCTGCCGTAGCGCGGGCGCCAGTCGTAGCGCCTGACCTCCGCGAGATCCCCCAGGCCAAGCGCGCCGCCCAGGGTCCGCCGCAGCCGCGCCACGCGATCGGCCAGCGGCCGGCTCGGATCGTCGTCATGGACGTTCAGGCGCCGCGCCCAGGCCAGCTTGCGCAGGTACAGCAACTCGAGATCGAGGCCCGTTGACAGCCGGGTGTCGATCCGCAGGCTCGAGGTGAGGGCCGCCAGCATGCTGGCCACCTCGTCGACCATCCCCCGCGCGCCCTCGCGGATCAGCGTCAGGCTGCCCTGCGCGGAAAATGGCACGTCGCTGCCCGGACCTTCGTAGGGAAAATAGCGCACGCGGGTGTGCGGATCCAGGTGGGCGTCCCGCGCCGTGCCGCTCACCAGCGACCACTGGCGGTCCAGGGGATGCACCTCGCCGGCCACGACCTGCTTGCGCGGGTAGGGGATGCTGCCCGGGAAAATCTGCAGGCCCGGCATCGTGGAAATCGCGTCGTACACCTTGCCGTTGGAGTCGCGCCGCAGCCGCAGGCTCAGGCTGAGCGCGCGGTGCGAGCCCTTGCCCTCCTCCCAGAACAGCACGGCCTGGTCCATCACGTCCTCGCCGCCGGCCAGAAGGGTCCACCCCTGCCAGCCACTGCGGTGCACGCGGTTCATCCAGGCGGCGTCGAGGCGCTGCACGTAATTGGGCCGCGAGCCGCCAGGCGGCGCGACGGCGACAGAATCGAGCACTGGCTTCATCCTAACCGACTTCCGCCATCTGGCCGGGACGGAGTTCGACGAAGTTGCGCTCATACAACGAATACACAAACGACAGCGCGGCAGGCCCGAATTTTTTCTCGATCTCGCCGAGCGTGGTTTTCCCATCAAAAGCGTACAGCACGTTGCCGGCCTTGTGGGTCACCGGGATGACGTACGTCTGGCGGATCAGCGACCAGCCGAAGTCCTCTTCGCGGATGGCGTACCTGGGCACCGGGCAGAGGTCTTCCTCAAGGGTGACTTCCAGCAGCGCCGGCTCTTCGAGTGGGAGGGGCGCCACAATCAGCGGATCGGCCGGCACGCCCAGGTGCTCCGCCTGCGAGCGGCAGCCGCCCGGGCAGAACGTGATCTTGCTGCACGGCTTGCAGGCGTCGGGCAGGCGGGTCCGCCACTGCCGCATCGCCTTCGAGCGCCACACGTCGGTGACGCCCTTTTCGAGGACGTTGCCCACCACCGT
>VGFD01000450.1 GCA_016868975.1 Armatimonadota bacterium
AATCGGGCGCCGCTTCCCTCTGGCCGAGCGCACCGCCTTCGTTCCGCCGCCCAGCCCCCACTATCGCGCGCACAAAGTGGCGCCGGGGTGAGCTCTCGCGTAATCGCGTAATCACCTGTCCAGCGCGGCGCGCACCGCGTGGGCCAGGCTGTTGGTGGAGAACGGCTTTTGCAGCAGCCGCCAATCGTCCGTGCCGGATTCCTCTGAATATCCGGTCATGAACATGACCCTCACGTCCGGCAGGCGGCTGGCCAGCTCGCGGCCGTCCAGTCCCGGCATTCCGATGTCGGTGAGCAGCAGGTCGGGCCGTGACGAGCGCGCCATTTCAAGGGCTTGCTCGCCGTCCACGGCGGCGCGCACTCGGTAGCCGTAGCGTTCGAGGATGTCGCAGGCCAGCGTGCGGATGCTCTCGTCGTCGTCCACCACCAGCACAATTTCCCCCGACCCGTTTGGCGCGCGCTCGCCGGTTTCTTCATCGTCGTCGGAGAGCATGTCGAGGGCCACCGGAAAATACATGTCAAATCGGGTGCCCACGCCCGGAGCGCTGGCCACACGGATCTGGCCGTCGCTCTTCTGGATGATGCCGTACACGGGCGACAGGCCCAACCCGGTGCCCACGCCCTCCGGCTTGGTGGTGAAAAAGGGCTCGAAAATGTGCGGGCGCACCGTCTCGTCCATGCCGTGCCCGGTATCGGCGAAGGTCAGTCGAACCCAGCGGCCCGATGGAATGGAGTCGCACCCGTCGTTGATTTCCGTGAAGAGGGTTTCGATGGTAATGCGGCCACCCTCCGGCATGGCGTCCCGCGCATTGATGGCGAGGTTGACCAGCACCTGCTCCAGCGGTCCGGGATCGGCCAGCACGTAGGGGAGATTTTCGTCAAAGCGAGTGACAATCTCCACGTTCTCGCCGAGCAGGCGGCCCAGCATGCGAGCGCCTGTATCACGACGTCCTTCAAGGAAACCACGCGCGGAGCGAGCACCTGGCGGCGGCTGAACGCGGTCAGCTTGCGGGTAAGCGCGGCGGCACGCTCGGCGGCCCGATGGATTTCCTCCAGCTCGGGGCGAACCGCGAGCACCTCATCGTTGCGGGCCAGCAGAAATTCGCTGTACCACATGATGATGGTGAGCACGTTGTTGAAGTCGTGCGCGATGCCGCCCGCCAGGCGCCCCAGGGACTCCATTTTTTGCGCGTGGTGGAGCTGGCCTTCGACTTCGTGGAGCGCCTGCTCGGCGAGCCGCTGCTGCTCCTTGTGTTTTTGCGCCTGCACCGATTCGGTAATGTCGCGCCAGCAGCCGATAAACTCCTCCGGCCGGCCCTGCGCGTCGCGCACCATGCGCAGCTCGTCGTGCATCCAGCGCCAGGAGCCGTCCGCATGTCGAAAGCGGTACTCCTGTGACAGACAGTCCTGGTGGAGCGCCTTTTCCAGCGCATTGAACACGCGCGCCGCATCCTCCGGGTGCACCCGTTCGGCCCAGAAACCCGACGACGCGAAATCCTCCGGGGGGTACCCCATGATGCGCCGCACGTTGGCGCTCATGTAGGTCACGCCGGTGCCTGGCATGCCCTGCGAGGGACCGAACGTGTACAGCATCACCGGGCTGATCTCCTCGATGTGCCGCAATTTCCGCTCCTTGCCGCGGAGCGACTCCCGGGCCTGCATCAGATCGGTGACGTCCTCGACGATGCCGGCCAGCAGCGTGGTCTTCTCCACCAGGAACTTCCGTGAGCGGACCCAGCGCAGGCTGCCGTCGGGCCGCACGACCCGATATGCGTGGGCGTCGGCGAAGAGCTGCCCGGCATCGCCGTGCTGGCGGGTTGCCGCCGAATTCATTTCGAGCCGGTCGTCGGGATGGACGCACTCCAGCCAGGCCTGCGGGTCCTCAATCACGCGTTGAGAGGGCACCCCAAACAACGACTCGAACGCGGGGCTCACGTAGAGGTGGCGGCCGGTGCTCAGGTCAAGCACGAAAAAGACGTCGTTGGTGTGCTCCGCGAAAAGGTGCAAAGGAAGGGCGTGGGTCGCGTCGTTCATGCGGGCTCGACCTTCGCCAGGGAATAGAGCGCGCGCCGGCGGACTGCCGCTGTCCCCGCGTCGGGGTCGGGGTCCACGCGCTCTCGCGCGCGGGCCAACGTTTTCAGGGGTTCCATGGGTGCGCCTGTTCGCGCGCCACAGGCCAGCATCCCTGCGCCGAGCGCGGCCGCTTCGTCACAATTCCGACCCAGAGCGGCCCGCGGCAGGTGCGCGCGGCCGTGGGACACGCGCAGCCCCCCAACGCTGCGCGCCCCCACTCCAGGCGGACTCTTGGCGTTGGGGGACTACCCTTTCTTGGTGAGCACTTCGACCTTCTTCGTCAGGTCCTCGATCTTGCGATTGAGGTCGTCGATCTGGCCGGTGGTCGGGGTGCGGAAGGCGGCCATCGACATCTGGACGCTGCTCTGCACCCAGCGCTGCATCTCTTCCTGGTTCTGGCGGATGTGGCTGGCGAGGCGGTCCGCCATGCGAAGGCCTTCCTCGCGGGTGACCTTGCCCTGCTCGAGCATCATCTGGACGATTTTGTCACCCTGCTCCTGGGCCCAGCAAATGTTTCCCAGCGCCTGCAGCCAGGCTTCGGTAACCTGCTCGCCCACGTTGTTGCGCTCCTGCGTGTTGATCATGATTTTTTCCTCCTCGTGATATTGCCTTTATTGACCGTTGGAACATTTTGATTGACGGCTGCCAGCGCCGCGTCGAGCCGTGCTTGATTTTCTCTGATCTCCGCCAGGCGGGCGGCCATCTCATCCTCAAGCTCGAAAATGCGTGCCGCTCTGGCCTCCAGTTCGGACACGCGGACTTGCAGAGAATCCACCTTGACGGCTTCCAGCAGGTCGAGCCGCTCTTCGCAGTCGATCACCCGCATTTCCGCCGAGCCGATCTGCGTGGCGATGCGCGCCAGGTCGTCTCGAGTCGGCATGTCGAGCATCTCCAGGTAGGCCGCCGCGCCCTGCCGGAGCCCCTTGTGCATCGTCAGGTACCAGTCGAGCGACGCGCCCATGGCGCTGGTGAACATCTCGCCTTCGACCATCTGCCGGGCCATTTTCGACCAGCCTTCGACGCTGAGATCGCGCCACTGCTTCCAGGCGGCTTCGAAATCCGGCATTGTTGGTGCGTTTGTCGAGGTCATGATTTCTTGCGTCTCCTTTAATTTTAGTTTAACTAAGTGGCCCGCGACACAAGCAGCTTCGCCTTACTGACCCGGGCGTGTCGCGCGCCACGATCAAACCGATTTGGGGCTGTTGCAGCGCCAGCCAGGCGAGCACGTCCGGCCACAGTTTGCGATGCGCCGCGCTGCTCACCGACAGCCCGATGTGTCCGGACTTGAAGCGGATGGCGGTGGCCTGCGGAAAAACCTCCGCGGCCGGGCTGGTCGTCTCGGGGGGTACAAGGTGATCGGCCTCGCCCATCACCAGCAGCACCGGGCATTTCACGGCGCTCAGGTCCACGCGGCGTCCGGCGATGTACATGGTCGAATCCATCAAGCGATTTCCCTGAAAACATCCCTTGATGAACTCGCTGTACACGGCGCCGGCCATCGGGATGTTCTCACCGATCCACTGCTCCATCGCAAGATGGCTGCGCACGTATTCCGGACGGTGGAGATTGTCGTAGAGGGCCACCGCGCGGGGCGCCTTCTGGTCCAATTTGAGCATGGTGAAGCCCTCGAACGCCCAGGTGGGCGCATTTCCGCAGGCATCCACAATCTTGTCGGGATCGAGAGTGGCCGGGTTGCCTCCCCAGCGGTACAGCAGCTGCTCGCTTCGGAAACTGAACGGCGCGCCCAGCAGGATCATGCTGTGAATCCGCCGCGGGTGCAGCGCCGCGTACATCGCGGCCATGGTCCCGCCCATGCAGTATCCGAACAGGGTGACCTTTTCCGAGCCGGCGTCCTGGCACGTCTTGCGGACCGCGGTGCGGACGTGCAGGTTTAAATAAATGTCCAGGCCGGCGTAGCGGTCGAGCCCGTCGGGCACGCCCCAGTCAAGCAGATACACCTCGTGCCCGGCCGCCAGAAATTGCTGCACCACGCTGCGCTCGGGGAGCAGGTCGAGTATCGTGGGACGATTTATCAGCGAATAAATCATCAGGACCGGCACCGGCTTCGTGGCCGGCGTCTCGCGCACGTACTTGAAGAGCTGGATGCGGTCGCGGCTGTAGACCAGGGTCCGCGCGGTCTGCGCGATGGGAACCCGGGACTGCCCGGACATCAGGCCCAGCCACTTGTAGGTGCGGGTCGCTTCTTCGATGGGCGTCTTCATGGGCCCATGGTGCACGGCGCGCGTTGCAGGGGTGTTGCAGCCTAAGCCAGCCTAAGCCTGTCGGAGTAAGACAGGCGGTCAATCGCTGGAAATAGCCGCGAAGCAGGCGTCCAAACCAGGATGGCGTCGGCTGTGCCGACCCGTGACTACGGGATCAGTCGGGCGTACAGCTCCTCGGTCTCATCCGAAGGGAGAACGCCCAGGTCCTCGTCGAGCGCCTGGGAGCACTCCTCGTAGACGCGGGCGGCCATGAAGGCGCGGCTCTGGCGGGCGTGAACCCGCATGAGGACGCGCCAGGCCTCCTCCCAGCAGCGGTCCCGGGCCAGGATGGCGTGCGCCAGGGCGAGCGCCTCGTCGTCGTCGCCAGCGGCTTCGGCGGCGTGCGCCAGGTGCTCGGCGGCCCGCACCCAGCATGCGCGCAGGCGCTCGCGCTCGCCTGCCGCAAACTCGGCGTACGGATAATCCTCCAAAAAATCCCCCCGGTACAATTCCACGGCGCGGCGCCACAGGGTGCGCGCTTTCGATGCGTCCGGCTCACGGGAAGCCA
>VGFD01000451.1 GCA_016868975.1 Armatimonadota bacterium
GAGGCCTTCCTGCACGCGGCCCGACTCGATCATGATGAGCCCGTGCTCGAGCAGCACGTCAGCCTCTTCGGGCGCCATTTCGACGGCGCGCGCCATGGTTGCGAGCGCGCGCCCGAGATCCCCCTTGCGGCGGTAGCAGAGCGCCTCAAAATAAAAGGCGTCCGCCGGAGGGTCTTCCGGGGCAAGGCCGGCCTTTAGTTGCACGATGTGCTCCAGGCACGCGTCGAGGCGGCCGTGGTCGAAGCACTCGACAGCATCGGCCAGCAGGTCTGGCTCGGCGGTGGAAGTGGTTTCGCTCATAGTGGCTCGGAGGCGGTGTACAGTTTCTCCAGCAACGGCGCATACGCCTGTGCGGCGCGCACCCGCACGAGGTCCTCGTCGTTGACCCCGAGCCCGCTCTCGCTGAAGTTGGCGCTGCCGGTGACCACCACGTCCCCGTCCGCCACCAGCAGCTTGTGGTGGATTTTCACGTCCTGCGCGGCGGGCAGGGCGAAGCGCGTCAGCAGGTCGCGGTGCCCGACGAGCGACCCGACCCGCACGGTAACGCCGCCCTCCACCAGGAGCGCGAGCGCGGCGGACCCGGCGCGTCCGCGCGACTGGGCGCGATCCAGGAACACGAGGACGTCGACTCCGCGGCGCCGGGCCTCGATCAGCGCCCGTGTCAGCGCAATATCCGTGAGCGAGAAAGCGGCCACTTGCAGTTTTTGGGTCGCGGCGGAAACGGTGCCGAGAAGGATGCGACGGCGGCCGGCCGGCGTGAACGCGTGATCTTCACCATCCCCGTCCGCGCGCCCACCGTCGCTGAGCTGCCGCCACGCGCGCTCATAGGCGGCGGCGATGCGCGGATCGTGCAGCACGAGCGCCTCGTTGAAGTGAAGGTGCGCGCCGGTCCAGGTGAGGTTCGCGGAGCCGGTCCATACCGCGCGAGCGTCGGCCACCATGAACTTGTGGTGCATCCGCGAGGAGCGCCCGTCCACGGTCGGGACCACGCCCGCCTCCCGCAGCATCCCCAGGCAGCGCCGCTCGCGGGGCGCGTCGAGGTTGTCGCTCTCCAGGTGCAGGCCGACCTCGACGCCACGCGCGCGCGCCCGCACCATCGCGGCGCTTACCGAGGGGAGAGATAGCTCGTACAGCGCCGCGTGCAGCGTCCCTTGCGCGCCGTCGATGAAGCGCACGGCGCGGGCCTCGACGCCGCGGGGATCGTCCCAGGCGCAGGGCGCGGCGATGACCTCGAGGGGTCCCGCCGCGGGAGGGCGCAAGGAGGCCCACACCACCAGCGCCAGCGCGATGGCGAGGATGCGCTTCACGAAGCGCGTCGCGCCACCCACACGTACTCCCAGCCGTCCCCGGCGGACTCGCCGTTGAAGCCGCCGTCCAGCCGCTCCAGCGCGAAGCCCTCCAGCTCTAGCAGCAGGCGCCACTCGCGCCCGTGAATCCAGGTCAGCCGCAGCGGATCGATGCGGCTGGATCGCATGTCGCCGTGCGGGTCGTAAATGCGCGTGAGGAGATGGATTTCCTTGAGCTGCTCGTGGATGTCCGCATTCGGCGCGCAGTACGAGCGCACCAGCAGCGAGCCGTCCTCGAGCAGCTTGATCTGCTCGTAGCGCTCGTGCGCATTTCCCTCCAGCAGCGAGGGCTTCGGCTTGAAGAAATTCCCGGCGAAACGGCCGCTCGGCGCGAGGTGCGCGGCCACGCGACGCAGGCAGGCGCGCTGATCCTCCTGGGTGTGAAGGTGGAGAAACGCGCGGAAGGGCACGTAGATCAGGTTGAACTTGCGGCCGAGGTCGAAAGTGCGCATGTCTTCGTGCAGCAGCGTGACGGACAGGCCCTGCGCCTCGGCCTTGTGACGGGCCGCGCTCAGCATCGGCTCAGAGAGATCCAGCCCGACCAGCTCCACGCCGGCCCGCGCCACCTCCAGACCGACGCGGCCGGTGCCGACGGCCAGCTCGAGGACCGGGCCGCCGGCCGCGCGCGCGAGATTGACGTAAAATTCGATCTCGCCGGGCAGGGTGTCTCCGGCGTGCTCGAGGTCGTAGAGGTCGGGGCGGCGGGTGTATTGATCCATGGCTCGCCGATTCTATCCTGGCGCTGACCGGCTGTCAACGGTTTTTTACATGCCGCGCCGACCCGTCAACAATTCGGCAACAACGGCAACAAAGATGTTACACGCGGGCGCGCGGCTTGCTGCCATACTGGGATCGAGTTGATGGATACGCAAGCCGCGTCACAAGTCTCTGCCCTCTCGATGAGCCGACCGGCCGCTTCTGCGCCGACGAAGGAAATCGAGACCACTTTCGAAACGCTTTTCGAGGCGGCGAAGGAAGAGCCGCGCACGAAGAGCGGCCTCCCCATGATGGCTGGACTGCTCTGCTCCCAGAGCCAGGCCCACCTGGTGAGCGCGTTGACCGGCGCGCAGCCGCTGGTGCCCAGGCCGGTACGTGCCGCGTCGCTACCCCCGGCGATTGCCCAGCCGGTGTTCAACACCTGGCAGGCGCCCGTCGCCCAGAAGCCCACGGTGCCCGGCCTGGACGCGCTGCGCCAGAAGATTCAGAAGATGGACGTTCCCCAGTCCACGCTCGACATCAAAATAAATGGCGGCGCCCAGCAGGTCGTGAAGGCGCCCGCCAGGCCGAAGCGCTTCGGCCGCGTCACCGCGGAGCGCGTGTCGCGGCAGGTGGCCCTGTTCCGCGACGGCGAGCTGGCCTGGAGCGAGCTGAAGGACTTCTCAAAGGGCGCCGCGGATCACCTGGCCCGCGTCAGCGCGCGCCTCGGCGAGCACCCGATGGCCTCGTCGCTGATGGAACTCTCCAACGCCATGCGCACCATGGAGGGTGGCGCCGAGCGATTGGAGCGGACCACCGTGGACGACGCCGAAGTCGCCTATGTGGAAGCTGACGTGGCCCTGGCCCGAGCCCGCGCGGGGAATTAATCAGCCTCAGATCGGTTTGATCGTGTCGCGCGACACGCCCGGGGCAGTCGTCGTCCCGTAAGGCGAAGCTACTTGTGTCGCGCGCCACTTAGCGGCCTGTTTCCAGCGATTTATCGCCTGTTTGTCAACAGGCTCCAGTTTTACCGCGCTTCCTTGCTGATCACCTTGTCGATCAGACCGTACTCCACTGCCTCAGCCGACGACATGTAGTTGTCGCGCTCGGTATCCTTCTGGACGCGCTCCAGCGGCTGCCCGGTGTGCTCCGACAGGATGCGGTCGAGCAGCGCGCGGGTGTTGATGATCTGCTTCGCGTGAATCTCGATGTCGGTGGCCTGTCCGCCGATGCCCTGGATCCAGGGCTGGTGGATCATGATGCGGGAGTGGGGGAGCGCGTACCGCTTTCCCTTCGCGCCGCCGGCCAGCAATAGCGCCGCGGCGCTCGCCGCCATCCCCATGCAGATGGTGGACACGTCGGGCTTCACCAGCTTCATGCAGTCGTACATCGCCAGCCCCGCGGTCACCGAGCCGCCCGGGCTGTTGATGTAGATGTCGATGTCCTTGTCCGGGTCCTCTTGTTCGAGGTAGAGCAGCTGCGCGATCACCAGGTTGGCCACGTCGTCGTCGATGGGCATGCCCAGAAAGACGATGCGGTTCTTCAGGAGCCGCGAGTAGATGTCATAGGCGCGCTCGCCGCGGGCCGTCTGCTCCACCACCATGGGGACGAGGTGCTGGTCGAAAATTTCCATCGCGTGGAATTTGTCCCCCGCGCCCGGGCTTTCCTCCTATCCTGATGGGTAGGTATTCCTGGTGGTAGGTATCCTGGTGGTAGGTATCCTGGTGGTAGGTATCCTGGTGGTAGGTATTCCTGGTGGTAGTCGGTGGATAGTGGACCGACGTGACGGAGGCGGGCCGCGCGCTCAAGGTCAGCGGGGAGGGCTCATACCCAGAAAATTCGCGAGCAGCCCCGCGCACCCTACCATCAGGAAACCTACCATCAGTACAGGAGGCCGCTTCCGTGCACCGCAATCTCAAGATCTATCCCTGGCACGCCGTTTTCACCGTGGAAGGCATCTCCCATGGTGTTTACGTTCTCTGGCTGATCCAGGCCAAAGGCCTGTCGATGGCCACCGTCGCCCTGCTGCTCGCGCTGGGCGACGCCACGCTGCTCCTGGTGGAAGTTCCCACCGGGATGCTGGCCGACCGTCTGGGGCGCCGCGCCAGCCTGATTCTCGGCTCGCTGTTCCAGATCGCAAAGCATGATCCTCGTCTGGGTGCCGGACTCCGCGCCGTTGCTGGCGTTGGGATTCGTGGCCAAGGCACTGGGCGACGCCTTGCGCTCCGGCGCTCAAGAGGCGCTGCTCTAAGAGTCGTGCGCGGCGGCGGGGCGGACGGACGAGTTTGCGTCCCGGCTGGCCCGCGCGCAGGCCACCTGCACGTCGGTTTTGGTTGCCCTCACGCTCGGCGGCGCGCTGCTGGCCGAGGTCTCCTTCCCCCTGGCGTGGGCCTGCGAGGCGCTGATGTCGAGCGGCGGGCTGATCCTGGCGCTGCGCTTCGTGGAGCCGCCGCGGGCGCGCTCGGAAATCACGGCGCCGCCTGCTCGCGTTCCCTGGGGGATTGATTTTCCAGGCACCGCCGTGGCCGCCAGCGCCAGCGTTGTCGGGTTGTTGTGCACCGGCGCCCTGTCGGCCGGCGGCGGGGCGCCGTTGGCCAGCGGCCTGCTGGTGGCCGGCCTGATGGCCATGGAGGCCGCGGGCGCCCTGCTCGCGGGCCGCGCGCCGGGTCTTCGGAGGATAGCGGCGGCGGCCGCGGTCGTCCTCTGCGTGACCGCCGCGCAGCCCGCGGTGATGGGGATGGCGGCGGCCGGGGATGGCGGCGGCCGGGCTGTGCCTGCTGGGCGGCGCGATGCACC
>VGFD01000452.1 GCA_016868975.1 Armatimonadota bacterium
CATGTGCACGCCGTCCTCGGCCACCGCCAGCACCTGCATGTCCGCCTGGGCCTCCAGGATGAGCCGCACCCCTTCGGCCAGGATCGCATATTCATGCGCCTGGACGATGGTGATGGCGCCCTCCGGGCCAGAGCCGTTCAGCACGGCGCCCTACCGCTTGCGCGCGCCCTTGCGCGG
This sequence comes from Armatimonadota bacterium, assembly GCA_016868975.1. Taxonomy (GTDB): domain Bacteria; phylum Vulcanimicrobiota; class Xenobia; order RGZZ01; family RGZZ01; genus VGFD01. Next base: position 178 of record VGFD01000452.1, read on the forward strand.
GCCCGAGGCGACCGTCGCCCGCGGGCTCTCCTGAGACAGTGCGGGCAGCTTCACGGTAAAGGTAGTCGGATGGCCGGACCCGCTTTCGGCCGTGATAGCGCCACCGTGGCTCTGCACGATGGCCCGGCAGATGGCCAGGCCCAGCCCTGCGCCGGGCCCGTCGTGGCCGCGCACGAAAGGCTCGAAAATGCGGCCCAGGTCCTCCACGATGGCCGGACCTTCGTTGCGCACCGTGAGCACGACGTGGGTGTCGTGCGCGGCCGTGGCCACCTCCAGCCGGCGATCGCCCGGCCAGGTGGCCAGGGCGTACTCCGCGTTGTCGACGAGGTGGGAGAGAACCTGCTCGATCTGGCCGGCGTCGGCAAGCACTTCGGGGAGGTGTTCGGCCAGGCGCGCCGCGACCTCGATGCCGCGCGCGCGCAGAGCCGCCTCCCGAGCGCGCACGCTGTTGCGCACCAGCTCGTTGAGGCGGACCGGGACGCGCTCGCCGCGGCGCTCGCCGACCAGCGTCCGCAGGTTGGTGAGAACGCGCTCGGCGCGCTGCATCTCGGCCATTACCGCGCGCAGGCGATCACGGGTGGGCCCGCTGCGCGAGTCCTTCTCCAGGCGCGCGGCCGCCTGCAGGGCGGAGGAGAGCGGCGTGGCCACCTCTTGCGCGATGCGCGACACCAGGTGCCCCAGCGAGGCCAGCTTCTCGGTGTGGACGAGCTGCTCCCGGAGGCGCTGCTCGGCCGTCTCCGACTCCAGGTGCTGGTGGTAGAGCCGCGCGTTTTCAACCGCCACCCCGATCTGGCCGCCGATGACGTCCACCATGTGGATTTCCTGAAGGGAAAATGGGTGCGCCTCGTCGCCCACGACTTCCAGCACGCCGACCACGCCGCCGCTGAACTTCAAGGGCGCGGCGAGGTAAGAGCGCACGCCCAGCGAGGACGCGATCTCCGGCGCGGGGCTCTCGCGCAGATCGCTGGCCCACGCGATGCGGCCGCTCTGCAGCACCGGGGTGGCGCCTATCACGTGCTCGTGGAAGCGGGTCAACAGCTCCTGGGAAAACTCCCCGGAGGGCAGGACCACCCGGCGCTCCAGCGCGAGGCTGGCGTCCTTGCGGATGTAGATGGCGCCGGCCCCCATCTCGAGGAGCTCGATAACGCGCACCAGCGCCTCGTGGAGAATCTCGTCGAGATCCTGGGAGTGGGCGAGGATCTGGGCCAGCCGGTTGAGCGCCTGCAACTCCCGCACGCGTTCTTCCATGAGCGACTCCGTCTGCACGACCGTCCCCACCAGCTCGGCGCGAATGCGGGACTGGCGCCGCAGGTGATCGAGGTGGCGGCGCAGGTCGTCCGCGTAGTCGAAGTCGCCGTCCCTGGCGGCCTGCGGGCGGGGTGAATAATAAAAGTTCTCGCAGGCCGACTCGCCAGTCCACACCGCTCGGTGGCCGCGCATCAGGCGCCACTGCGCCTCGGGGTTGAAGCGGCCAGGGGGGTAGAGATGAACCATCTGGAGGGGATGATCGCGGCGCAGGACGGCCATCTGCTGCTGGTACGCCTGGATCTCCTCGACGGAGTAGCGGTCGATGGCCCATCCCAGGTCGTGGACGAAGTAGATGCCCGGCGGATCTTCGGCGTCGATGGATTCGACGCGCTCCACCAGAAGACCGGGCAGGCGCGCGAGGTCCAGGTCGGATTCGCGGGAGAGGATCTGCAGCCCGGAAACCGATGAGGTCTCGCCCAGGTAGGCGCGCAGATCCTTGTCCAGACGTCGGCGGGCGGTTTCGCTCAAGCCGCAGACGATGGCCTGGCGCTGCCCCAGACCGGTGGCGATCAACTGTACCAGCGGCCCGCGGAACGTGTCCCATTCCTCCAGGGCGCAAAGATCCGGCTCCAGGTGCGCGGGTGATTCCAGAATCAAAAAAATCAGGCCTCCCCGGGGGTTAACTGCCGGCTCGGTTCGTCCGATAAGGAGTTCACTTGTCGGGACCCAGCAGTCCCGGCGCGGGCCGTTTCCCCAATAATGACCGCAAGAGCGGAGGAGCCACAGCGTGGGCAACAACTTCCATGAAACAGGCAGCCAACCCTCTAGCCGGGCCGCCCAAGCGCTGCTCGCCGGGCTGATCGCATGGATGCTGCTTGCGGCGTCCGCCAGCGCCCAGACGACCGCCGCTCCGAGCCCCGCGCCCTCTCCCGGGGCCGCGCCGGCTCCGGCCAGCGGGATCCGCCCTCCGACGACCGTCCCGGCGACCGCGCCCACGGTTCCGGTGCCTCCGACCATCCAGGTGCACGTGCCGCCGCCCGAAACCGGCAAGGTGCGCGACGTTGCCCACGTCGGGGGAACCAACGCCAATCCCCTGGTGGGCTACGGTCTGGTCGTCGGCCTGGCCGGCAGCGGCGACACCCAGGGCAGCGTGTCCCAGCAGATGATGCAGCGCGTGCTGCAAAGCCTGGGGATGAATCTTCCGGTGCGCAACACGATCGACCCGATCGCGCTGACCATGAAGAACACTGCGATGGTGCTCCTGACGGCGAACCTGCCGGCCTACGCGCGGCCCGGCGACTCGGTGGACGTGATGGTTTCCAGCCTGGGCGACGCCAAGAGCCTGGAGGGCGGCATCCTGGTGATGTCTTTGCTCAAGGCCGCGAATGGCCAGGTGTACTCCAGCGCGCAGGGCCCGGTGCAGGTGGCCAATGCCCAGTACAGCGGCATCGGCCTTGGCCCGGCCCAGCCCAAGCCGCACAAGACCGCGGGGATTATCGTGAAGGGCGGGCTCATCACTCGTCAGGGCGTGGCCTCGTTGGATCACGCCAGCACCATCACCTGGGTGCTCAACCACCCCGACTTCGAGATGGCGGCGCGGGTCGCCACCGCGCTCAACGCCTACGTTCCCGGGCTGGTGGCGGTGGCCCGCGACAGCGCGACGGTGGAAGTCAACCTCGCGGCCTACCCGGGCCAGGGACCGACCGCCGAGATCGTGGCGCGGATGGGCGCGGTGCCCCTCGACCATCCGCCGGGCGGGGGTGGCAACTTCTTTGGGCCCATCCTGTTTGACGGGCAGTCTGGCAATTTGGTGCGCGGCGGCGACGTGCGGCTTCGCTCGGGCAGCATCGACGCGGGCGGCACCCGCATCGAGATCACCGACCAGCGCCGCGCCACCGTGAAGGACCTGGTGCAGAGCTTGCAGCAGCTCGGCCTGCCGCCGCAGCAGCGCGTCGAAATTCTGCGCACGCTGCAGCGCTGTGAGATCATCCCCGGGGAGCTGACCATCCAGTGATCAATCGTTCGACCGGCTCCCCTGTGTTGGTCCTGCTGTCCGGATTGCCGGTCGGGCCGCGACCTGGGATAATCGTTGCAGACCGAACGCCTCCGCCGCCGCGGGGGGAAGGCGAGCACGCTTAGATGGCGCTGGGGAACTTCACCATCGGTGGTCTGATCAGCGGTTACAAGACCGACGACATCGTCGCAAAGCTGATCGACGGGCAGAAGGGACAGTTGAAGTCCCTCCAGGGTCAGCTCGCCACCAACGAGGCGAAGACCGCCGCATACCGAGACCTCAATACGAAGATCCTGGCTCTCAAGCTGCAGACCGTCACGGTGGGCGGCGCGGCCACCTACAATGCCGCGAAGGCGACCAGCGGCAACGAGAGCCTGCTGACCGCGACCGCCTCGGGAAGCGCCACGGCGGCGACCTACACCCTGTCGGTGGAGAAGGTCGCCCAGGCCGAGCAGCAGATCTCGCAAGGCTACACCGACGCCACCAGCTCCCTGCTGGGCACCGGCACCGTCACCATCAGCCTGGCGGGCACCGCGCTGGGGACCATCACGGTCGACTCCACCAACAACTCCCTCAACGGCCTTGCCGGCGCAATCAACAACGCCGGCCTTGACGTGAAGGCCTCGGTCATCAATGACGGGAGCGGCACCAACGCCTACCGTCTCGTGCTGACCTCGACGAAGACCGGCGAGGACAACGTAATCGGCTTCTCGGATACGCTCAGCGGTGGGACCGCGCCCGGCTTTTCGGTGCTCCAGGCCGCGCAGGACGCCGAGCTCAAGATCGGCGACACGGCCAGTGCGATCACCGTCAAGAGCGCCACGAATTCGTTCACCTCGGTGATTGCCAGCGTTACGCTGGACGTCAAGAAGGCCAGTCCCGGGACTTCGATCACCGTCAACGTGGCCGCGGCCACTGAAACCATCCGCGGCCACATCGACACCTTCATCGAAAAATTCAACGAGCTGGCGGACAACGTCAAGGCCGCCACTTTCTTCGATCCAAACACCAACACCGCCGGAATATTGCAGGCGGACGCCGTGCCGCTGGCCATTCTCGACGGGGTCGTGCGCAAGGTTAGCGCAAGCCTGCCGATTGGAAACGAGCTGCGCTCCCTGGCCGACATCGGCATCACGCTCGACAAGACCGGCCACCTGGTCATCAGCGACGAGGACGCGCTCGACGAGGCCCTCGACACGAAGCTCGACAAGGTCAAGACGCTGATGTCGGACAGCGACGTCGGCGTCATCAAAGGCCTGGATAAATACCTGAATTCCATCACCGAGCCGGCCACCGGATTGATGGCGCTCCAGGACCAGTTTCTCACCGCCGACGGGGATCGGCTGCAAGAGCGCATCGACACGCAGAATGAGAAGCTGTCCCGCCAGG
>VGFD01000453.1 GCA_016868975.1 Armatimonadota bacterium
GAATCCCGCATAGGGACCGAGTGAATTTCGATAGGCTTCCCTTGACCGGGCCTTCAATTCCTGGAATTCCCGGCCGAACTGCGGATCGGCGCGGAAGCTCTCATTGCGCAGCCGCTCCGCGAGCGAGCTCAGCGCAATCCGGCTATCGCCGCAGACGAAATACTCGCAAGGATAAGTCCGCCCGTTCGCCACCGGATCGAGATCGATCTGAATCCGGCGACTCGGCAAGGGTACGGAGAAGTCGACCGTCTCATGCCCGCGCAGCCGCGACCCGACCACCAGCATGAGATCCACCGTCCGGTAGAAATCCTCGATCAGCTGCATTCCGTTGCCGTTCAAGGCCCCGAGGCTCATGGGATGGTCCTCACCCACCACCCCGCGGCCGGCCCAACTCGTAACCAGTCCGAAGCCCAGATCCATGAGCGCGCGGACCGCATCGCCTGCATGCCGCGCACCGCTTCCCGCCCACAGGAGCGGCCGCCGCGCCGATTTCACTCGACGGACCAGCTCTTCCACATCTGCCGCAGCGGGAGCAGGTCGAGCTGGAAGCGGCAGCTGGAATGCGTCCAAGGCCGCCGGCCGGGCCACCGCGGCACGCTGCAGGTCTATGGGGACCTCCACGCTGACGGGTCCCATCGGTGGCGTGAGTGCGTCGACGGCCGCGCGAACAAGGATAGCGAATGCATCCTGCGGCTTTCCGATGGTGTAGGCGGACTTGCAGACGGCCCCTAGCATCGTCAACTGCGCCGGCACATCGTGCACCGATCCGCCCCCGCGGCCCGCAAATCGGGTTGCCGTAGCGGCGGTCAAATGCAGTAGTGGTGTAGCCGCCACTCTCGCTTCGAGCAACGCTGGAACCGCGTTCGCCGCGCCAGGCCCCGTACTGGTCACAACGACGCCTAGGCTTCCGCTCGCGCGGGCATACCCGTCGGCCATGTGCCCTGCTCCCATCTCTCCCCGCGACATCACAAATCGCGTCGCGCCACGCTCGCCGATGGCGTCGAGCATGGCAACGTTGTGCACCGAGGCTATACCGAAGGCGACGGTCGCATCGACCGCCGCCAGGAACTCCGCAATAAGAGAACTGACGCTGTACGAATCGCTGTTACTCACCCTCCACTCCTCCGTTGTCCTGCAAGTGCCCCCTTGTTCGCTCGCACGATCTCCCGCAGGGATTTGGCCAGGCTGCTCATCCGCGGCTTGATGCGCTGAAGAGGGCCGGCGATCGAAATGCCGAACCAGTCTCCGTTGATTGCGATAGGAACGTCCACAGCGGCCAGATCCTCTGCACTCTCCCCGAGATTCGTGAACCATCCACGGCGCATCCCCTTCAATAGGTCGGCCTCCAGCCGGGACGCGCTCAGTATCGTTCGGCTTGTGAGCTTCCTGTACTCGAGCACCTGGAGGATTCGGTTTCGCTCGGCGGGAAGGAAAGCTCCCATAACCGCCTTGGCGATCGAGTTGGCGTGTGCCGGACGCCTCGCGCCGGCACGGAGCGAGTAGCGAATCTGCTGATGGGACTCGAATACGTCGATGTAGAGTGCCTCGCGTCCATTCAGCGTTTCAATGACGACTGTTTCTCCGCAGCAGTCGCGCAAGGCGGCCAAGTCATTGCTCAGGCGCTGGGACAGGACATCGTGTTCCGCGAGGGCACGCGCGACCGTCAAGAGCCGGCCCGTTGGATACAACGGCCCTCGACCACGAAGGGAATAGACGTAACCCCTTCTCTGCATGGTCCGGACCAGCGCAAAGCAGCTCGACACCGGCATGCCGATCCGCTCAGCGAGCTCCGTCAGCGACGCCGGCCCTCCCAAAGCCTCGAATGCCTCGAAAAGGTCCAGCGTGCGAGCGGCAGTCTTGACATCCACAATGAGAGTAGTATGGCGCGCGGCATCCATTCTATATACGGCATATACACTACGGTATATAATGATTTCAATCTTTACATATGTGAAAACGCAATGCACCATGCAGCTGCCGGCGTTGCGCACCAAATTCGCGCTTTTCTTCGTCGTGTTAACCGTCAAATGACACGCCGGGGTTGATCCGTATACTCTCTGCCACGATGCGCCACCTCTTGATTCATAACCTCCCCGTGCAGATCAGAGTCATCTAACCAGGAGCCCTGTCATGCGCATGATTTTTTCAAGTGCGGCTGTCCTATTCTCGATCCTGATCGCCACGCCGGCATCGGCGAGCGACCTCATCAAGGTGAAGATCCGCGACAGCTGGGTCCCGGGCGGCGCCTCCTCGGTCTTCTACTACGCGTACGAGAAGCGAATTTTCGAGCGTCACGGGCTCGACGTGGCCCATGAAGACGGCAACGGCTCCACGGTCACCGTCCAGCTCGTGGCAACGAAGCAAGCCGAGGTCGGCCATGGCGACCTTTCCGCGATGGCCGTTGGACGAGGCAAGGGGATGAAAGTCATCTCCATCGGCAGCCTGATGCGCGGAACCGCTCTAGCCATCTTCGTACCGAAGGGCAGCGGCATCAAATCCCCAAAGGACCTGGAAGGCAAGGAGGTCCTGTACACGGCGACGTCGTTCGAAGGCCCGTTCATGGACACCATCCTGAAGGCGGGAGGGACTAGCCGTGAAAAGGTCAATCTGATCAGCGTAGACGCGTCCTCGAAGGTCAGCAGCTACAACGCCGGGCGCGGGATGGGCATGGTGACCACGATCCCCTTCGGGACTTCGTCGGTGCAGAAGACACGCCCGTCGGATGTCATCCGCTTCTCGGACTATGGGATGGCACTGCCTTCCTACGGCCTCATCGTCCACGAAGATACGCTGAAGGAGAAGCCCGAAATGCTGCGACGTCTCGTCGCAGCCTACTTCGAGGCCTGGTCCTCCATCATTTCCAGCCCGGCGGAGATCGAGGCTACCGGTTCGTCGCTGGCAAAGCGCAGGCCCGACTCGAAGATCGACCCGAAGCAGATCGTCGATTACGTGAACCTGAACAGGGAGTTCTTCTTCACGAAGCACACCGAGGGCAGGCCCCTGGGCTGGCAGTCGGAGCTGGACTGGGCGAACACGATTCGCACCATGGAGGAAGCGAAGCTCATCAAGCCGGGCTCCAAGCCGAGCGAATACTTCACGAACGTGTTCTTTGGCAAGTAGGCGCTGGAGTGAACGCACCGGCTGCGCGCGGACTCTCCCCAGCAGACGCCGCGCGCGAGCCGGGGGAATGCGCGATCGCGTTCGAAGATGTGGTCAAGGTATTCCGCTCGCGCCGTGGCGACATCCGTGCGCTCGACGGCATCAATTTCACCGTCCCGCCGTCGGACTTCGTATCGCTCGTCGGCCCCAGCGGGTGCGGCAAGAGCACGTTGCTTCGCACGGTGGCCGGGCTGGAGTTTCCCAGTTCCGGCCGCGTGCTCCTGAAGGGAGAACCCGTCCGCCGCCCGCCGCTGGGATTGGGCCTGGTCTTCCAGCGAGACGTGCTCTTCGATTGGCGCACGGTGCTGGAGAATGTCCTGCTGCCCTTCGAGATGCGCGGTGCCGATGCCTCGGCGCACAGCGAGCGAGCGCGCGCCCTGCTGACAAGCTATGGATTGGACGGGTTCCACGACCGCTATCCCTGGGAGCTCTCGGGCGGCATGCGGCAACGCGTGGCGATCTGCCGGGCGGTGATCGACCACCCCGAGCTGGTCCTGATGGACGAACCCTTCGCCGCGCTCGACGCATTCACGCGGGACGACCTGAACCTGTCGTTGCAGCGCTTGTGGCTGGAGCACAGGGCCACCGCGGTGTTCGTGACCCACAACATCCAGGAAGCAGTCTTTCTCGGCAACCGGGTGGTGGTCATGGGCCGCTCGCCCGGTCGCATCGTCGACATCATCGACGTGAACATTCCGCGGCCCCGCACGCTTGCTGCTCGCGAGACGCCTCTTTTCATCGAGGTCTGCGCCCGCATCCGCCGGACATTCGAGCAGATGGGCCTGATGCGCGGCGACAACGCGGGCGAGCAGCCATGACGGGCAAGCGCGTTGCCACGTTCAGCGGACTCGCGCTCGCGTTTCTAGGCATCTGGCAGCTCGTCGCGGGCCTCGAGCTGGTCCCGGCGTTCATGCTCCCCAGCCCACTCACCGTGATGGGCACCTTCGTCGACGCCCCCACCACGTTCCTAAAGCAGGCGGGGCATACCGCGCGAATCGCGTTAACCGGGTTCGCCATCTCCGTCTTCATCGGCGTGGTACTGGCAGTGGCGATCACGCAGAACCGCTACCTCGAAGACATCATTTTCACTCTGCTCGTTTCGATGAGCAGCATGCCCAAAGTGGCCATTGCGCCCCTGCTCATCATTTGGCTCGGCGTGGGCGCCGCCTCCAAGATCGTCATCGCCGCGCTCATCGGCGTCTTCGCTCTCGTCATCGAACTGGTGCACGGGCTGCGCTCGATTGATCAGGAGATGCTTGACCTTGGCCGCGTGCTGCAGGGCAACCGGTGGCGCATGTTTGCGAAGATCCGGCTCCCGCATGCCCTGCCGAGCCTGTTTGCCGGGATGAAGGTGTCCGTCTCGCTCTGCCTGATCGGCACCATCGTCGGGGAGTTCGTCGCTTCGCAGCATGGACTTGGCCACATGATCATGGTGGCGCAGGGCCAGTTCGATACGCCGTCCATCTTCGTTGCTCTCGTCATGCTGGCGATGCTCGGCACCGGGTTCTTCTTCACCATTCACATGATCGAACGCCTCGTTCTGCCCTGGCACGTCTCCCATCGCACGGACCGCCACGCGGAGGTGCCCGCTTGATAAAACCCGCCGAACTCCCAACAGGCCGTACACTATGACGACGACCAAGCAGCTGCAGTTCTCCGGCTACCAC
>VGFD01000454.1 GCA_016868975.1 Armatimonadota bacterium
CCAGTTGCTCGCCCGTTTTACTTCGTTCCCCCTGGGGCCGGGGCCGGCGGAGGCGTTCCCGCGCCGATTGGTGGGGGAACGCCCGGAGGCGGCGGGGCGTTCCCCGTCGGCTGGCCCGGCCGATTGCCCTTGCCGGCCTGCGGAGGACCCGGCGCGCCACTGGGCGCGGCGCCGCCTGCCGGCGCCGCCACCGCGGTGCCGGTGGCGCGCACCATCGGCACTGCCTTGGGCAGCGCGTCCTTGTCCGGACCGGCGGCGATGGCCGTCATGACCTGCGCCTTGCCGTCCACCCAGTAGACGTACTGCAAAATCGAAACGGTCGTGCCGCCGCTCTTCGCCTTGCCGGTGCCGGTGATGGTCTGCGTGTTCAGCCCGCGGCTGTCCTTCTTGGCCGGCCCGGGCGCGTCCATCTTGACGTCGCTGTGCGTGTTGGCCAGGTTGCTCTCGGCGCCCTTCGCCACCAGGTCGTCCTTCTTGTTGCTCGGCGCTCCCGCGTAAACAACCACCACCTTGCCGTCGGGCGAAGTGGTGACGACGTCGTTATCCGCGCTGTTTTCCTGCGTCCACTCGTCGAGCACGAAATACTCGATGCCGGTGTCGGTGACTTCCATGCGGTGCGATTTATCCGGCGGCGGCGTGAGGTTGTCGTCGATCCCCTGCGGGTGACCCGTCACCGGGCCGCCGGCCGGCGGGCTGACCCCGGCCGGGCCGGGCGGGATCACGGCGGGACTGCCTGGCGCCATCGTGGCCGCGACGGTCGGGGGCGCTTTGGTGGTCGCGCCAGTCTGAGGAGGAGTGTTCTGGCCACAGCCGACCGCCGCCAGGAAGGCCGTGCCCACGCATGCCGACGCAATCAAACGCTTCATCATTCGCTCCTGAAAATACTTCAATTAAAAAAGTCCCGGTGATGAACGAATCCTCTGATTCGAGCAGTCGGGTTCAATCCCTCTCCAGTTCAATGCAAGTTCATCATTCTTTCAGGTCCTCGCGCTACGATACGAGCAATGGTGAACCCGATCGCATATTTGACGAACCTTCCGCCGACCCGCGCTCCGCTCGTCGCCCAGGTTTCCGGCGGGGACGCGCCGCTCGACACCTTCGTGCCTGGCCAGATCCACGCGGCGCCGGCGCCCACGCCGAGAATCGAGGCGCCGTCCCCTTCGTTGATGATGGAAGAGCCCGTCGGGCCCGTCGAGACTCCGGCCGAAGTCCCACAGTGGCGCCGCCTGGCGCGCCGCGCGGACTGCGAGCGGCTGGGAGAGATCCAGCGCGGGCTGGAAGCCGGCACCCTCAAGGGCGAGGCCTTCGCGGATGCCGCTGATCGCCTCAGCGAAGCCACCCTGAGCGCGCCGGATCGCCTGGTCCGCCGCATGGCGCAATCCCTGCTCTATGACTACGTGAAATGGGACGATCCCGTCGCCGAGTGGACCAACAAGGTCGGCTCCGTCGAGGGGCCCACCCGCTATCTGAACGGCATCCTCCGCCGCGCGCGAAACAGCGGAGACAGCAACGTATTTGTCCCCGAGCACCGCATCGACGACATGATCAAGACCCTGTACCATGCCCTGGACGGATACGCGGTCAACACGGCGCCGCTCCGCGCGATGGCCCACCTGGCGCACGAGATGTCCGCCCGCGCCGATCAGGACCTGAAGAAGGACATCCGCGACCGCGAGACGGCCGACCAGGATCGCGCATGGGCAAGTCTTGCCGCGAGTGCGGTGGACTCCTGGTGGCAGCGCGGCCAGATCGAAGTCACCCGCGACGGCCAGACGCTGGCGCCGGGCAGCGTGAACCTTCAGAGCGCCATCCGCGGGCGGCGGGTCGCCGTGTACGACGGGCGCATCGACCTGAGCCAGGCGACCGTGCCGACTCCCACGGCAGCCTTTGAGGCCCTGAAAAAAGTCCTCGACCCCTATGAGAAGGACACCACGATTCCCGCGGACGCTTTCGAGGCGCTCGCCCCGGCCGACGCCGCGGCGTCCCTTGATTGCCTGATCGCGAGTCGCGGCGACCACGATCTGCGCCGCGTCACGCGCCTGCTCGAAGCCAGCGACAGCCATCCGGCCACCCGCGCGCTGCTCGAGGCTCGCGTTGAGCAGCTTTCCACGGTGATCTCGCGGGCCAACGCGGAGGGCAGCCTCGCCACCAACAACCTGGTTGGCGAGGCGCACGTCTCGTTCTGCGACGCCTTCCTCAAGGCTTTCCCGGAGCGGCTCGACGCCGAATTCTTCCGCCGCGAGCTGCTCCCCCTGGAGCTTTGCGAGGAGATCAACACGAACCAGGACGCCTGTGATTTGATCCAGCGCTTGTGGGACAAGCACCCCGAGCTGGTCGGACCCTCGGTGGCCGCCATCATCTCCGCCCCGGACGAGTTTCACGCCTGGCGCCCGCACTGGTCGCTCATCCAGAAGGGGTTGGAGCGCGGCTGGAGGCCCGACGAGGACCTGGCCGAGTGGCTGCTCTCCCACCTCTACCATCCGATGGGGCGCGGCAAGCGCACCATTTACAACGGCACGTACGACGGCTTCAAGAGCGCGTTGACCGTCTTCGAAACGCTCAAGAAGGAAGGCTCTCCGCTGGTCGACGGCCTGGAGATGCCGGACACGAAAGGACGCATGCAGCCGCTGCGCCGCGCGCTCTTCGACCGCTTCTACAACGATCCCAGCGACGACCGCGCACGCAACCTGTACCGCGGCGGCAGCAGCGGCGATCCCTGGCGGATTCTTTCCACTTTGTATCCCGTGATCTTCCCGGACGCCGCCCTGACCGGCGACCTGCTCACCACGGTGGAGCAGGGCGTGGCAAAGTCCGGCTCGCTTTACAAGATGGACGGGGACGCCCAGGCCGCGTTCGCCGTGCTCACCTCCGTCGATCTTGACGCCGCCCAGAAGTCGCGCTTCGAGACGGTCCTCCGCAGGTGCGCGCGTCAGGGCCCCGGCAACTACATTTTCAAGGAGACGCTCAACCGCGTCCGCACGGCCGACCTCGAGGTCCTCAAAAGTCAGCTCTCATCGGGCGCGCTTCCCGCCGCGCAGGCCATCCCCGCGTTCCTGGAAGGCGCGGAATACGCCCGGCTGAGCGCGTCCTACGGTAACGGCACGCGCGAGATCGAGAAGCTGGCCGAGGCCTGGATGGACGGGCTCAAGCCGGGGACGTTCGAGCCGTGCGCCTCGCTGCTGGCCGAGAAGGTCGAGAAGGCGCTGGCCGGCGGCACGAAGCTCGGGGATCTTCCGTCGGAGGACCTCGGCGCGCTCACCGGGCTGATTGTCCTGGCCCGCCGCGACAGCGCGCTGCTGGAGCGCCTGCGCGTGCTGATGGCGCCCCGCCTGGACGCCGACCAGGGCTACGGCGACGGCCTCGTCGGACCGGTCCTCACCCAGTTCCGCCGTACCGTCATTGACGATCTGCTCTACGCCATGAGCAGACCCGAGGCCGGCCGTGGATGCCGCGTGCAGAACCTCGAGCAGGCCGAAAAGATTGCCGAGGCCGACTACCAGATTTCCGGCAAGCGGGTTCGCAACGACGCCTTGAAGGTGTTGTCCGAGGCACTGGCCGCCTCGCCCGCGCCCGGAGTGGCGCGCCTGCAGGCCGTGCTGCGCAGCCCCGAGAACCTGCTTGCCGCCTATCGGGTGATCGCCCCGAGCGCCGATCGCGACGCGGACATGGACGCCGAGTGTTTCCGCTTCCTCGAAGTGATGGAGTACGTGGGCGGTGAGGATCGCCTGGAGCGCGCCCTCGAGGCCCACGCCTTCGTGGAGCGGGTGACCGCCGAGGGACGTCCCCGCGAGGCGGCCATGCGGCACATCGTGCAGGCATACTCGCTGGGCACCACCCCCGACGCCATGCTGTTCGACGAGGACCGCCCGGAGAGCGCGGCCACTGTCGTGCAACGGGAAGCGACGCACGTCCGCATCGGGGGCGTGGAAGTGCCCATTCGCAAGTAGACCCGGCTCGGATCCCCAGATCGAGGAGACCGCCGACGAGGTGGTCATCGACGGGGTGTGCGTGGAGCGACGGAAATAAAAAAGAGCCCTGAAAAGGGCTCTCTTCTCGTGGAGCTACTTCTTGCCGCGGACGGCTTCGTAGATGCCCTCGGCGATTCCGTAAGTGACGTCCATGATGCCGCTCACGGTGCCTTTGCCGGCGTCCCAGCCGATGTTCCAGCCTTCATTGAACCCGACGGAGGTGCCGACGATGGCGCCCTCGGTCATGCTCTGGACGGCGATCTTCACCTTGGTGCCTTCGGTGTTGTCGGCGATGGCCTCGCCCACTTTCGTCTCGACCTGTTGGGCGAAGCGCTCCGGCACGTCCGCGCGGCCTTCCAGGAAGCGGTAGATGGCGCCGCCCACCAGGCCGACGCCGGCGCCGATGGCGATCCCCGCGGGGCCGCCGGTCATGCCGCCGATGACGGCGCCGGTGGCGACGGTCTCGGCGAGCAGGGTGAGCGTGTACCAGCCGGTGCCGCCCTGGCCCTTGTAGGTGGCGAGGCCCTCGGCCACGCCCTTCACGGTGCCGGGCAGGATGTGGTAGGCGGTGCCGATGACGCCGCCGACGGTGCCGGCGGCACCCTCGATGACGGTGCGGGGAAGCTCGAGCAGGCGGCGGCCGATGCCCTTCTCTTCCTTCGCAGGGGGCTGGGGCTGGGCCGGGGCGGCCGGCTGCGCAGGGGCGGCCGGGGCCGCGGGGGCGGCGTTCCAGTACGGGGTGACGAAGCTCGTGTTGATCATTTTCTTCAATCTCCTTTATGATGGCTGCGCGGGGGATGGCTGCGCGGGGGGTGGCTGCGCGGGGGATGGGTGCGCGGGGGTTG
>VGFD01000455.1 GCA_016868975.1 Armatimonadota bacterium
ACTCCAGCGGCGTGGCCATCGCGTCGGTGACGGCGGCGCCCACCACGCATCCCCGAAAGCGGTCGACCGGATCGATCATCACAACCAATTTATGGGGAGTTATGGGGAGCGGCTCCGGGTTCCTTCGAGGCAGGGGTCGGTACAGCCGACGCCACCGTCATCCTCGCGCTTTGACGCCCGTGGAACACGGGCTCGAAGACCGGAGAAGGAGAAGCCCGGAGGGGGCCGAACTGTGTCGATTCTGTTTTCCTGGAGGTATAACGCTTTGTCGATGAACGAACCCAATCTGGACGATCTGTCCCACAACGTGCCAGGCAAGTTCACCCTGGTCACCCTGGCCATGAAACGCGCCCGCCAGCTCAAGGATGGTGCCCGGCCGCTGATCGACACGTATTCGCACAAACCCGTCACCATCGCGCTGCAAGAGATCCTGGCGGCCACCGTGCGCCCCGCGCCGCTGCCCCCCACCGACCAGCTCGAAGCGGAGGAACAGGCCGCGATGCTGGCCGCCATCGGCCTCGCCGAACCCACCTCGGTGTCGGTCCGCCGCATGGAGATCTTCGCGCGCGAAGACGAGGAAGGCCGCGAGGACTACGACGAGGATGAGGACCTCTACGACGAGGACCTTCTCGAGGACGAAGAGCGCGAGGAAGAGGAAGAAGAGGAAGAGGATCGCGGCCACAAGCTCGGCATTGGCGACGAGGACGAGGAGGAAGAGGAGGACACCGACCGCAAGCGCCACACCGACCTCTTCACCGACGACGAGGAGGCCACGCCCGAGATTGAGAGCGACGACGACCTCGACGAGGATTCGTCGGACGACGAGGAAGATGGCGCCGAGGCTGAGGCCGAAGCCCAGGAGGAAGTCATCGAGGCCGAGGCTGAGGAAGAGGACGCGCCGGCGCCCAAGAAGGGCAAGGCGGCCGCCAAGAAAGCCGCCGCGGAGCCGGCGCCCGAGCCCAAGCCCGCTGCAAAGGGCAAGAAGAAGGCAGCGGCGCCAGAGCCCGAGCCGGCCCCGGCCAAGAAGGCCCCGGCCAAGAAGGCGGCGGCCAAGAAGGCGGCGGCCAAGAAGAAGAAGTAGTGAGGCGCCCGGAAACGGGCGTCTCTTATTTTTAACATCTTCGCAACATCACAGCAAAGAATCTCCAGGCGGGTTACAGATTGTTTACAACCCGGGTCCAGACCCCGGTGGTATGCTCACTGCAGAGGATAACCCAAAGGCCGCACGGGGCGGTCCGCGGGATCGGTGAGTAGAGGGAAGATTCCAATGCTGTATGCCTCCAAACAGTCGATCATGACTGTGTTTCGCGAGCTTCAATCGGCCCGTGACGCCGAGCCGACCGGGATCTCGATCGCCCCCCCCAGGCGCACCAACGACCTCATTTCGTGCATGCGCGCCGCGCGCACGCAGTCCCCGGTTACTCTGCTGCGCCGCCAGTAATTTCTAATTTTTCCGGGATTTTCGCAGAGCCCTGGTTTCCTGCTGCCATTTTGAGGAGCGTCTCGATGTTTGAAGCCCCCCTTGCCCAGTCAGACCTGGAAATGCTGCATCGGCTGGTGCGCGACGCTCGGCGCGACGTGCGCGAGGCGGCCTGTGAGGCGCTCGGGCGCCTCGCCGCGGAAGACGGGCAGGCCACCGCGATGGTGCAGTCCCTGCTCGACTGCCCCGTCCCCGAGCTGCGCCTGCGGGGCGTGACGGCGCTGCGCGCGCTCGCGCCGTCGCGCCCCGCCGACGTGGCCGCTTTCGTGCAGCTGGTGGTGAGTGCTTCGGACATCGACCCCATTTTTCTGGAAGCGGTCGCTTCGCTGCTGCCGGCGCTCCCCCGCGAGTTCGCCTGCAGCGAGCTGAATGCGTGGCTGCGCGACGAGCGCCCCTCCGTTCGCGCGGCCGCCGCGGCGTCGCTCTCGGGCTGGGGTTTCTCGACTCCGGGCACGCTGCTCGCGCTGGCCCGCGATCCCGCGCCTTACGTGCGCGCGGCGCTGGCCACCTCGCTGTCCGCGCTGGGCCAGGACGAAGAAGTGCTTGAGGCGTGGCGCCTGCTCGCCCAATCTCCGGAAGACTACGTGCGCGCGTTTGTCGCTGAAGAAATGCGCGCCCAGGGACTTGCGGAAGTCAAGCCAGCCGCGCTGCCGAGCATGCAGAAAATCGGAGTGGACGCGATGATCGCGCTGGAAGCCGCGCTGGAGCCCAGCGACGACGCTGGCATGGCGCCGCTCTTCGAAAAATTGGACGGGCCGGACGGAATTGAAGTGCTTCACGCGATATCCTGGCTGGCGCGCGACACCGCGGTGTCGGCCACTTGTGTCGCGGTACACGCCCTGCTGGCCGGCGGCACGGATCGCCTGTCGGTCGCGCGGCTCGCGCTGACCGACGCGCGCGCGCCCTACGTGGAATCCCTGCGCGGGTTCATCACGCTGTGCGAGCAGGCGCAAATGGCCGCGACGCCGGCCGCGGTGCAGCGCTGGGCGTACGCGGCGAGCCAGCAGGTCCACGCGGTGCCGTGCGCGATGGCGCAGTCCGCGCTGGCCGGACTGATCGAGGTCGGCGCGTTCTTCCCTTACGACGGGGCCGCGGCGGCGCTTTCCGAGGCCGCCGCGGGCGTGGAGGATCTGGTGCGCCAGGCCCAAACCGCGCTGCCCGCTCCAGAGCGCGCGGTGCTGCGCGCCGTGCTGGACGCATGGACCGAGATTCTCGACGGGCACATCGAAAACGCGCTGCTCTGCGCGTGAGGAAGCGTCCAACGGCCTGTTTCCAGCGTTTACCGCTTGTTTGTCAACACGCCAGCGCCACCATACCTTGAAATCCGCCCGGCGCGGTAGAAGAAATCGTCGAACACGCTAGCGCTGCCGTGCAGCAGCGGCCAGCACGCGGTTGCGGCCGCTTTCCTTGGCGCGGTAGAGCGCCCCGTCGGCCGCGCGCAATAATTCCGCGGGCGGGACGCGGCCCAGCCGGTCGGTGGAAGCGACGCCGATGCTGATGGTCACCGGAATCGGGCCGGCCACCGTCGCAAAAGGTCGGCCGCAAACTGCCGAGCGGATTCTTTCGCCCAGCGTCCCGGCCCGTTCGGTGGTGGCGTCGCGCAGCACGACCACCATTTCCTCGCCCCCGTAGCGCCCAACCGAGTCTTCCGCGCGCACCGACAATTGCATGCGCTGCGAAACCTCGCGCAATACTTCGTCGCCAGCCTGGTGCCCGTACGTGTCGTTGATTTTCTTGAAATGATCTACATCGCCGAGCAGCACCGCAACCGGCGATTCCTTGAGGTGCCCGTCCAGCGCTACTTCCAGCTTCCGCATGATGGCGCCACGGTTGAATAAACCGGTGAGCGCGTCGTGGGTGGCTTCATATTCGAGCTCTTCTTTGGCGCGCTCGACCTCCTGAAGGGCAGCGCGAGAAAACAGCAATCCGCCGGCGAAGGCCAGCGCCTCCAAGGCGGCGATCACCAGCAATCCGGACGGGCCCAGCGCGAACGCGCCCACCGCGCAGCCGGCCACCATCCCCCCGAGGGCAAGCGCGTTGGCCAGACCGCTCGGCGGGCCGGCGCGAAAGGCCTGCGCCAGTGGATTCACCGTGGAAATCTCGGTGGTTTCCCGCGCCTTTCCGCCGAGCATCGCGCCGAAATTCAAGCCGACCGGCGCGTCGTCGTCATCCGCGTCACGAGACCACGCGAAAGCTTGCGGCGACGTGGTGGCGGAGGCGCCTGGCTCGTGCAGACGATTAATCGCGCGGCGCCCCCCGCCAGTGGGCGCCGCGGGAGATGTGGGCGTGGGCGCTACGCCCTCGCTCTGCCCAACCCGTGACAACTCGTCCATCCCGCCGTTATCGGCCGGGCCAGGAGCGGTTTCCTGCTTCCGACGGCTTTTCCGGCTGTCTCGGAACGTGCCCGGGACTCTTGCCAGAAGTGACTCGGCCCGAAGTTCCTCCCAACTTCGGTTTAGCCAGTGGCCGGCTTCATTCGCGCCATTGAAGCCGGCCGCTGGCTAAATTCGCTCGATGAAGCCGCCCCGTGACTAAACCCCGTGACTAAACCCCGTGACTAAACCCCTCGACTAAACCCCTCGACTAAACCCCTCGACTAAACCCCTCGACTAAAACCCCGTGA
Organism: Armatimonadota bacterium; assembly: GCA_016868975.1. Lineage (GTDB taxonomy): Bacteria > Vulcanimicrobiota > Xenobia > RGZZ01 > RGZZ01 > VGFD01. The sequence continues at coordinate 4,104 of VGFD01000455.1, forward strand.
GGGGACGGGGTTACAGATCCACGCCCCCGACGCTGGTTGCCTGCATCCCGCGGCGGGCGAACTCGATGCAGCGCACGCAATTTCCGCTGGTGGTCAGGCGGAAGCCGCAGTCGGGACAGATCCGCGCGTGCAGCAGCGTTTCCTCGGAGTAGTGGTCGCCGGGACGGAATCCGTAGGGTCGCTCGGGCTCCGACTCCCAGACTTGCGGCGCACTGCTCGGGGCGGCGGCGTAGGTGCGGGCTCCCGCGGCGGCGGTAGTCTCGGCCTGCGGCGGCGCCTGATGCGAATGTCCCTGGCGCGCGGCGGCCGCGTGGGTGACCGCACGCTCGACGCCGGATGCCGCGGCGGCTTCACTTTCGGTAAGCCGCCGGGGGGTGGCGGGTGCGGGTTCGTCCACGGCCGGGGCTTCGGCGGCTGCCGTCTGGGCCAGGGCTGCGGTCTTTGCCGCGGCGGGTGCCTCCTGTCCCTCGCGGGTCCCCGGGGTAACCGCGTTGGTGGGCAGCGCCTGCTCGATGGCGACTTCAGGCTCCTGGCCGGTGGTCGTTCGGGCCATCAACCCGAGGGATTCGGTGGTGAGCGAAACCTGCTTCACTTCCGTGGGCGGCGTCGCGGGCGGCGTCCACTTCGCCTGCTGCACCGCCTCGCGCAACTCGGGCCGCGCCTCGATGCGCTCCATCAGGCGGGCGGCGTCGGCGGACGTCCCCGG
>VGFD01000456.1 GCA_016868975.1 Armatimonadota bacterium
GCGGAGCCACCTGGTGCAAAACCGGCGCCGGGCGACGCAGCGCTCCCGGCCGCCGGTGCCGCGGACACCGGCGCGGCTGCCTCGCCGGAGCCCCGCAAGCCGTCAAGCTGCCGCTGCAAGCCGTTGAGCCGGGCCTCCGTGGCGCGGGCACCCGCCTCGTCCCCGCTCGCGCGCTGCCGCGCGAGCTCGTCGCGCAGCTTTTCAATCTCGCGCTTGAGAATCTCGATTTGCTTCTCGGGCGGCTGCTCGTCCAGGTCGTCCGGCTCTTCCGGTTTCGTCTCGTTCGGAGGCTTCGTGGACCCGACCTCGTCGTCGTCTTCCCCGCTCAGGCTCACCTGGCTGTCGGTGTTCTGTTGCGGGGATGAGGACCCCAGCACGCGCTGAGTCGCTACACCGCAGCAGCCCTGCGGCGCGGCGGGCGCCGTCCCGGCGGCTCGGCTCTCAGTGGCAGTGGCAACGCCAAACATAGAATCCATCTTTGGACCACGCTCCCTCTTCTTCGCTGGCACCATCATAGCAGCACGGTACAGGTCCGCGTTGTAAACTTTCTGTTGAGGATGTTTCCGAAATGTTGACGCGTTATCGCCAACAAAGTCGATGGAACGCCTGCAGGGCCATCGCCAGGTGGCGGTACGCGGTGGGCCAGTCGTGGTGGCCGTCCTCCAGCACGCAGGGCGAGGCGACGTTTTGCACGCCGCGCATCTGCAGCAGCCGGATCACGTGCATCATGCGGTAGAAATTGGAGTCGCCCGGCTCGGCCTGCTGCGGACCGGCCTGCAAGAAAAAGGTCGTTTCGCGCAAGTTGCGGTCGGTGGCGTTGGCCAGCAGCGCGGCCGGGCTGTTGGCCTGCACGTACGCCAGGTCACGCGGGCGGCCGAAGACCGGGTCAAACAGGCCGTGGTTCACCAGGTAGTCGGGCGCCTCGCCCATTTTTCCCGGTCGCTGGTGCAGGTAGAAAAATGATCCGTCGTAGGCGCCCACGCCGCAAAACAATTCCGGGTGCGACAGCACGATTTTCAGCGCCATGAAACCGCCCAGGGAAAATCCCACCGCCACCCGGCCGTTGCGCTCCTTGCGGGTGTTGAAGCGCAGGTCCACTTCGCGCACGATTTCCACCAGGTGGGTGCCGAAGCGGGCCGTCCCCACGCCGCGCCGCTGCCTGCCCTTCACCAGGTCATCGGCGATCCAGTCGCTGGCCATACCGCTCAGCGTGCCGTCCGCGTTGCTCATGCAGGGCATCACCAGAATCACCGGCGGCACCGCCCCGCAGCGCACCAGGGCGTCCATCACGCGCCACGCCTCCACGCGGCAGAGCGGCGGCGCTTCGGGCAGCAGGCGGAACGAAGCGGAGACCTTGAACGGCTTGAGCCACTCCACGTGATGTCCGCGGAACAGGTACACCGTGGGGTACGCCGTGCGTGCGCCCGCGTAGCCGGGCGGCAGCCACACCGCGGCGTGGCGCCACTCGCCCAGCACCTCGCTGTGAAAGCGCAGGTCGAGCAGCCGCGAGCCCTGGCGGGCGCGCGGATCGCGCGGCCACGTCTGGCGCGGCGCCCTGCGTCTCAAGACTGCTGACGGGCGGCCAGCACGCTGCGCGGATATTCCATGCGCATGCCGGTTTCGTCCCACAGCATCTCCTCGAGGCGCCGAGTCAGCCGGGGCAGTGTCAGGCGGCGGGTGGCGGCGATGGAAATCGCTTCGAACTCCTCGCGCAGCGCGGCGGCGGTTTCTTCGTCCACGCGGTCTTCCTTGTTGAAGACCAGCAGCGTGGGCGCATTGTCCAGGCCCAGCTCGGTCATCAGCTCCTCCACCGCGTTCATCTGCTCGCGAAATTGCGGGTTGGCCATGTCCACCAGGTGGACGATCAAGTGCGCCTCGCGCAATTCCTCGAGGGTGGCGCGGAACGCGTTCACCAGATCGTCGGGCAGGTCGCGCAGAAAACCCACGGTGTCGGTCAGGATCAATTCCCGCTGCTCGGGAAACCGCATGCGCCGCGTGGTGGGGTCCAGCGTGGCGAAGAGCTTGTCCTCGGCCAGCACGTCGCTGCCGGTGAGGGCATTTAACAGCGTGGATTTCCCGGCATTGGTGTAGCCCACGATGGACACCACCGGGATGCCCGACGCCTCACGCGACTTGCGCCGCTCGTCGCGCCCCTTGGCCAGCGTGTGGATGTCTTTTTCCAGGCGCGTGATGCGCGTGCGGATGAGCCGCTTCAATTCCTCGATCTTGGTTTCGCCAGGACCCTTTGCGCCGATGCCGCCGGTGATGCGCGACATGAAATCGTCCTTTAAGATCAGGCGAGGCAGGGAATACTTGAGCTGGGCCAGCTCCACCTGGATTTTCCCCTCGCGGCTCTGGGCGCGCTGCGCGAAAATATCCAGGATCAACTGGGTGCGGTCGATCACTTCCAGATCGGTGAGCATTGAGATGTTGCGCACCTGCGAGCCGCTCAATTCGCGGTCGAAAATGATGAGGTCCGCGCTCTGCTGCAGCGAGCGGATGAAGATCTCGTTCATCTTGCCGCGGCCGACCACCATCTTGCCGTCGATCTGGTTGCGCTTCTGGATGATCTCGTCCACCACCACGTGGCCGGCGGAGAAGGCCAATTCTCTAAGCTCGTCCATCGACTCGCGCGCCGCTTGCAGCGAGCGCGTGGTGACGCCGACCAGAATCGCGCGGTGGCGGCGATCGGAGACCTCGCGCGTGCGGCGGCTGGCCGCGAATTCTTCTTCCAGCGCCTCGATGAACGCGAGAAAATCCAGATCCAGCTGGTGAACCGTGGTCGGCTCCAGCCTCTCATACATTCCCTCGGGGCCCGGCTTTTGATTCTCCGGCACGAGGTAGGCAATCTCGAGCTTGCCCGGCAGCCCGTTGCTCAGCGTCTCGACGACGCCCAGCAGGTCGAAGCGCAGCAGAGCGAGGTCGGTCAGGTCGTCCTGGGTGATGCCGTCGGCCGCCACGCGCGTGTGCAGGCAGCGGACGCCGCGGAAGCGCGCCTTGCTCACCCGATAGCGTCCCATCTCGCTGATGGTGATGCCCTTGGCGTCGCCCACGATGACGTCGACGACGTTGCCCTTGCGATCCACGAGGAGCCCGATGACCCGCCCGGTCTCGCGGGACAGCTCGGTCATCGCGCGGGCCAGCTCGGGGGAGATGACCTGGCGCGGCGCGACGCGGCGCTGGTAGAGCTTCTCGATGCGCTTGCGCTGGTTCGGCTTGAGGCCGAGCGTGTTGCCGTTCAGGCGGTTGATAAGCTTGGTGCCTCCATGAAAGGATTCATGGATTATAAACCCGTTCCGCCGTCAACGCAACGACCGAGGCTACTTCAATCTCACGCGGCCGTCAGCGAGCACGGGGGCGTTCTTGGGCACCCCCATCTTCGCGTGGAAGTGGCCCTCGCAGAACAGCTTGTAGCCTTCCAGATCCTTGTCGGTCTTGTAGGTGGCGAGGTAGGTGTCCTTGCGCGCGGCCGGGCAGACCGGCAGCTTCGGGATGTACTTGGGGACCAGCTCCTTGAGCTTCCTGGGCACCTGGTGATCGTGCCCGCGCGCGTAGGTGGCGAGCGCGAGGCTGATCCGAGAGAGGTTGGTGAGGCACCCCTTGAGCTGCTGGCGGGCTTTGGCGGGCCCCTTGAGCCTGGAGATGTCGGGCAGCGGCTTCTGCGAAACGTCGTCCCTATCAGGCGCCTCCGCCTTGCCGGCCCTGGCCGGTTTGGCGGGCGGCTTCTTCCCCTTCGCGGCCGCGGTGGGCGATGGACTCTTCGAGCCCGTCAGCTTCGAGAGTCCGGGCACCTGCACGTTGGAGCGGCCCAGCATCCAACCGGCCACGCCGCCCAGCAAGAAAATGACGCACGCCCCCAATACCATCAAGAGGGATCGCATACGATTCGAAGGACCGTCAGAAAGCATCACGGGATCTACGACCATTTTGTGCGATGGTTACGACGCCCGGTCCCGGGTCCCTGTCTCCGAGGAATTTGCGGACGTCCGGGGAATTGGGTTCGCCCATGACCGTCCTCGAAGAAGTGCAGCGTCGGCGTACCTTCGCGATTATCTCGCATCCTGACGCTGGCAAGACAACCCTCACCGAGAAGCTGTTGCTCTACGGCGGCGCCATTCACCTCGCCGGTTCGGTTCGCGCGCGGCGCAACCAGCAGCAGACGGCCTCGGACTGGATGGAGCTGGAGCGCAAGCGCGGCATTTCCATCACCTCGACGTGTCTGGAGTTTCCTTACGAGGGCTACCAGATGAACCTGCTGGACACCCCCGGCCACCAGGACTTCAGCGAGGACACCTACCGCACGCTGGTCGCCGCGGACGCCGCGGTGATGCTGATTGACAGCGCCAAGGGCGTGGAGCCGCAGACCCTCAAGCTTTTCGACGTGTGCCGCAACCGCGGCATCCCCATCTTCACTTTCTTCAACAAGATGGACCGCCCCGGCCAGGATCCCATTGACCTGCTTGACGAGCTGGAGAAGGTGCTCGGCATCGGCGCTTTTCCGATGAACTGGCCTCTGGGCAGCGGTCCCGACTTCCGCGGCGTGTACGACCGCCAGGAGCGCCAGCTGCACGTCTACGAGCGCACCGAGCATGGCAAGAAGAAGGCGCCGATGCACGTCCTGGAGCCCGCGGACCCGGCCCTGACGGCGCTGGCCGGCGCGGAAAACCAGCGCAAGCTCATTGAGGACATCGAGCTGCTGGACGCGGCCGGCGCGGACTTCGACATGCACGCATTTCTGCGCGGAAAAGTGACGCCGTGCTTTTTTGGCAGCG
>VGFD01000457.1 GCA_016868975.1 Armatimonadota bacterium
ACCGCACCCGCGGCGCCGACCCGACTCGATGTCAGACAGGCAATAAACTATTCCTCTCTTCCTCTCTCAACACGACGGAAAATCCTCCGCCGTGTTTTCATTTTCAGGAGGAAGCAGTCTGCAGCGATTCCCGCAGAATGAGGAGATCCGGCCCGGGGCCCACGCCCATTTCCTTTTCCAACCGCCGGGCGAAATCGTAGTAGCGGCGGAGCGCCTCATCGCGCTTGCCGGTGGCGGCCATGCCGCGCAGCAAGCCGAGCGCGCTGCGCTCCCGGCAAGACTCGGTCTGCAGCGCGTTCTCGAAAAGCCGCATGGCCTCCGAATGCTTCCCCTGCGCCGCGCGCACTTCGCCGAGCGTGTCACAGGCGTCCAGGTAGCGCTCCTCCAGGGTGCGGCGGCGCATCTCCACCCAGTCGTAGGAAAATCCTCCGAGAAATGGCCCGCGGTACAGGGCCAGCGCCTGCTCGAGCAGCGCGGCGGCCGCCTCGCCCTGGTCCGCGGCGTGCATCCGCGTCGCCTCATCGCATAACAATTCAAACTCGCGGGCGTCGCAGCGCACGCGATAGGTGGGGCTCAAGCGATATCCGCCGCGGTGCAGCTCGACAGGATCCGGGAGATTTGAGTCCACCGTGCGGAACGCGCGCCGCAGGCGGGAAACGGCGGCCTGCAAGGCGGCGCGCGCGTCGGCCACGGCGTCCGACCACAGCATGTCCACCAGGCGCTCGACCAGCATCACCCGCCCGCTCGGGCCGTCCGCCAGGCAGGCCAGCAGCACCAGCGCTTTGCGGGAGGACCACAGGTCAACTTCCGCCTGGCCCGCGCGCACGTGGATGGGGCCGAGCGCCTCCATGGTCAGCGTGGCCTGGGGTCTCTCCGCGGGCACCGGCTGAGGGGGCGCCTCGGCGGCCATGGACGCCAGCTCCGCGGGCGTAAACTCCTCGAAAGTGGGGACGGCGGCGGATCCGAGCAAGCGCAAACCGATCACAATGCGAGGGGTGAGCTTGACGGCCTCGCCGCCGCTCAGCACGTAGGGGATCTTCGGCTTGAGCTGGCGGTCTTCGACCCAGGTGCCGTTGGTGCTCAGATCAGTCACCACCACGTGGCCGCCCTCCACGGCGACCCTCAGGTGGTGGCGCGAGAGCATCGGCTCGTTCTCGGCCGACAGTCGCACGTCGGCGTCGTTGCCGCGCCCGACGATGACCGGGAAACGCTGCAGCACGTGGCGCTCTCCCGCCGAGGGGCCCTGGCGCACCAGCAGCTCGACTTCAAACGCGCATACGGTCGTGGGCTGCGACAGGTCGTCTGGAATTGCGCTCATTGCCGGGCGTGGATTCTTCGCGCCACGGGGGGAATCCTGGAGGAGGCCCGCCAACGAGGTACGCATGTTGAGTCCCGGCACGGTTCTTGAAGACCGCTACCGCATTGTCCGGCCCCTGGGCACCGGCGGGACGGCGACGGTGTACCTCGCCCTGCACATGGAGCTGGGATGTCTGGTGGCGCTCAAGGTGATGCAGGCGCTCGACGAGGGACGGTTTCCGGCCGGGGCCTTGCGCCAGTTTCGCTCTGAAGTGCGCGTGCTCAGCACCTTGCGGCATCCGAACCTGCCCACCGTGTACGACGTGCTCGAGCTCGAACAGTGCCTCTGTCTCTCCATGGAATACATCGTGGGAAAGCCGCTGCACGAGGTGTGCCACGAGGAAGGGCCGCTCGCCGAGGAGCGGATATTGGAGTGGGCCCGCCAGTTGTGCGATGCGCTCAATTACCTGCACACCCGCACGCCGCCCATCATTTATCGAGATTTAAAGCCGGGCAACGTCATGCTCACTGAGGGAGAGCAGATCAAGATGATCGATTTCGGCATTGCGAAACTCGTGGAAGAGAGCCGCAAAGGAAAAACCGAAACCGTTTCCCGGGGAATGCTGACCCGCGGATATTCACCGGTCGAGCAATACGTCGGTGGCACCGACGCGCGCTCGGACATCTACGCGCTGGGCGCCACCATGTATCACCTGCTCAGCGGAACTCCGCCGCCGGATTCCATGGAAGTGGCCACCGGCCGCGCCCATCCGGTCATCGTGCAGCGGGCCGACGTGTCAGCGCGCACCGCGCAAGCCATTGAGGCGATGATGGCGGTGGATCGACGCCAGCGCCCCCAGGATATCCCCGCCGTGCGCGAGATGCTGGGGCTTAACGACTGAGACGGCGCGACAAGACTTCGCGCACCAGCAGGGCCAGAGTCATGGACGCCCAGGCGTCCTTGTGCGTGTCAAATGCTCCCATGACAACCTTCACTCCTTGCCGAGAGCGTAGCAGGGCGCGCTTACCCGCCGCTTACCGGGCGGTTACCGGAGCAGGTGCAACGAGGAAATATACAGGGTTGCGAAACATGCCGCCCCCGATTTTGCGCACCCCGCGAGGCGCCTTCCCCCTTCGCGAAGAAATCCCGCACGTGCGCATCCTGATCGTTTTCCTGCTCCTCACCGCGTGCGCCCGCGCCGCTGACGTCCCCCAACTGGTCGTCCAGAACGGGCACTCGGACGCAGTGTCCGCCGTGGACATCTCCGCCGACGGCCGCCTCGTCGTCACCGGCTCGTGGGACAACACGGTGAAGGTGTGGGATCGCACGACGGCGTCCGTCCTCGCCACCATGCCGACCGCCGCGGGAAAGGCCATCACCGTTTCCCTCTTCGGAGACACCGTGGCGGTCGGGACGTTCGACGGGCCGGCCGAGTTGTGGAGCATCCGCAGCGCCCGCCGCATCGCCACCCTGGGGGACAGGCGAACGCCGGCGGTCACGTTCAGTCCTGACGGCCGCCTGCTCGCCACGGCGGGCTGGGGCGGGAAGGTCACCATCTGGGACGCCCGCACGCGCAAGCGCCTCCGCGACCTCCCCGGGAACGGCGCGTCGCTGCCCAGCCTCACCTTCGATCCCCGATCAAGGATTCTCGCCGTGGGGACCGGCGACTGGAGCGTCCTGCTGTGGGACGTGGCCAGCGGCCGCCGCCTGCGCACCATCACCGCGCGCGGACACCAGGTGGCGGACGTAAACCCCGTGCTGCACGCCGCTTTCAATGGGGACGGCACGCTTGTCGCGGTGGGCAGCGCTGGCAACGAGGCCACCGAGGTCCACCGCGTGGCCAGCGGAAAGCGCGCGTACCGCGTGCCGGGCGAGGCCAGCGCGTTCGCCTTCAGCGGCGACACGCTTGCTGTCGCGTTGGACGGCCGGCTGGAATTCTGGAAGTCGGGAAGGCTCGAGCGTCGCGTGAAGACCGGGTCTGACCCGAAAGAGCTGGTTTTCAGCAAGGACGGACGCTGGCTTGCCGCGGCTCCGCTGGAATTCTTCGCGACGGTGCATGAAGTCTCCAGCGGGAAGCCGGTAGTGCTGCAGGGCCGCTCCGCCGCGGTCACCTCGCTGGACGTGTCAGACGGCTGGCTGGCCACCGCCGACTGGGAGGGGACGGCCACCCTGTGGAGCCTGCGCGACGGTGGCATCGCGCGGGCTTTTGCCCAGCAAGACTCCGGCCTGCTGCCCGCCGTCGCGTTGAGCGGCGACGGGCGCTTCCTGGCCGCGGCGCGCTTCGACAAGACGACCCGCGTGTGGCGCACCGAGGACGGCGCGGTCGCGCTGAGCGCTCCCGACGACCACGGCGAGTGCGTGGCGCTCGATGCCAGCGGGCGGACGCTCGCGTCCGGCAACGGCCGCGGCGAGGTCCGCGTGTACGACGTGACGGCCGGCAAGCTGATCCGCAAAGCGCAGGCGGGAATGCAGGTCACCACCGTCGGCTTCAACCCGGGCGGCACCGTGCTGGCCTCGCGCAGCGATCAGAACGCCCTCCTGTGGGACGTGCCCGCGCTCGAGCTGCGCAAGCTGGTGGCCGGCGAATTGCCCGAGGCCGGCGCGGATCCGCCGCCGATCATGGCCGCCGCATGTGGAATACCTCCGAGCCCGATGCCCGGCTCGCGTTCGGGCAGGATTTTCTCGTGCTGCCCGAGGGGATGTGGGATATTGCCGCTGGAAAATGGGAGGTCCCGTTCGACCCCGCGGCCGGCTGCGTCGCGCTTGGTCCGAACGGAGAGACGCTCGTCATCGCCGAGGATCGCGTCGTGCGCCTGTACGGAAAAAATAAAGGGGAAATACGCGGAGACAGCGGGCCAATCACCAGCATGCGGTTCACCCCCGACGGCCGGCTGCTGCTCACCGCCAGCAGCGACGGGGGCGTGCGGGTGTGGGATCCGGCGGCGCGCGCGTTGCTGGCCACCGCGTGGTCGCTGGACCGCGGGCGGGACTGGGTGGTGGTGACGCCCGAAGGATTTTTCGACGGCTCGTCTCGCGCGATGGGGACCATTATGAAGTGGCGCGTGGATACCGTCGCACCGCTGGAAGTCGATTCCGGCAAAGTTCAGGCCGGCGTTCCGCCGCAGGCGCCAGTGGATGTCAACCTGCTGCCACTAGAGCATTACTTCAGCGACTTCTACCATCCGGGAATCCTATCAGATGTCATCCGCCAGGCACGTCCCCTGCGTGAAATTCTCCGCTCGCGCGGGGACCCGCGCGCGGATTTGCGCCTCGCCGATCGAGACCGCCGCCTTCCGACCGTGCGCATCGAAGCGCCACGCACTAACGCAAGCCGCAGCACCGAGGTCGTCATCCGCGTCAGCCGCGGCGCGCGCGACCTCCGCCTGTACCGCAACGGCGTCCTGGCCGCGCGCTGGGCCGGCGCGATCACGAAACCCCTGGTGACCGCCAGGATCACCGCCGTGGCCG
>VGFD01000458.1 GCA_016868975.1 Armatimonadota bacterium
GCCATTCTCGGCAAGGCAAGTCCCGCGTCGGTCGACAAGATGGATGAGTACGGGCTGTGCCTCGGAATGGCGTTCCAGATCGCCGACGACTGCCTGGACTTCTGGGGCGACGAAGAGCTGATGGGCAAGCCGGTGGGCAGCGACCTGGGCGAGCGGAAGTACACGCTTCCATTTATTCATGCGCTGCGCACCGCCACGCTCAAGGACCGCGCGACGCTGGTGGAAGCGGTCAGCTCGGCGAAGGGCCGCATTCCGCGGCGCGCGATGCGGCGTATTCTGGGGATCATGGCGGCGTGCGGCTCCCAGGATTATGCGCTGGAGATGGCGCGCAACTACTGTCGACGCGCCCGCAAGGCGCTGCACGAGGCGGGGCCGCTGCAGGGCGCGGTTGATCTGGAAGGGATGATCGACTACGTGGTCGAGCGGTCTCACTGATGGCGCCGGTCGTCCCCCAGGAGCCGAAGCGCACTTACGAATTTCTGCAGCTGCTTGCCGAGTCGGATCTAAACCGCGTTTTTCTGGCGCGGGACGGCACCGATCACAAGATGTGGGCAATCAAGGAGCTGTTTCCGCCGGACCCCGACGACGTGGCCGGCTTCCATCGCGACTTCGCGAAAGAGGCGCAGCAGCAGCTTCACATAAAGCACGTGAGTCTGCCGAAAGTGGCCGAGTACTTCGTGCACGAAGGCAACGGCTACCTCGTCAAGGAGTACGTGGAGGGCCGCACCCTCAAGGACATGGTGGGCAACAACCGCGGCATGCTCACGGTGGACGTGGCGATGACCTTCGTCAACCAGATCGGGGAAGCGCTGCGCGCGCTGCACGCCTCCTGGCCGCCGATGATCGCTCAGGGCCTCAAGCCGAACAACATTGTGGTGCCGCCCATCGGCCGCGCGCGCCTCATGGATCTGGGCACCGCCCGTTTCATCACCGGCGAGGCGCGTCGACGTCTGCTGATGGCGCTCACGCCCTGGTACACGTCGCCGGAGCAGGCGGCCGGCGAGGAGCCGGACGTTCGCTCGGACATCTACAGCCTGGGCGCGCTGACCTATTACCTGATGACCGGCACGGATCCAATCCCGGTGGATGGCGCTGTCCCGGACATCCGCACGGCGCGCTCGACGCTGACCGCGAACGTCGCCGCAACAGTCGGAGGCGCGCTTTTGCAAGATCCGAAGGCCCGCTTCCCAAGCGTGGACGCGTTCATCCGGGCGCTCAAGGACGCGGAGATCGACGACCACGGCCGACACTTCGTGGTGGATGAGATGCACGTGCAGTTTCTCGATTGCAAGCCAGGCGAGCGTATCATGCGCACTCTGCACGTCTCCAAGGACGTGGCCGACGCCGTGGTCCGGGCGGAGGCGGACGTGCCCTGGCTCAAGCCCACCGAGCGCGAGGTCAAAGGCAAGCACCCGGAAGTCGACTTCTGGGTGGAAACCGCCGATCTCAACCCGGACGAGACGGCGTACGGCAAGATAATCCTCACCTCGGGGAAGTTCCGCAGGGAAGTTCCGGTGACCGTTCAGTTCCAGCGGCCCCTGGTCAACAAGATCCTGAGGATGATCTCGGCCCGTGCCTGAGGGGTGCCTCGGGCGCCCGCCTGATCTGGCGAGAACCGCATAACCATCGCGCTTTTCCTGCGGAGGAATTCGTTCGCCCCTGGGGGAAGTGTCGGCCCGTCCGTCCTTGTGAAAAATTGCGCAACGTCAGGACGGACCTGGAGACGAATGGAGCACGGGAACTACCTCTACCCCCTTCTGTTCCTGGTAGGCGGACTGGGCTTCACCGCCATGAACTTCACCCTCGCGCGCTTTCTGGCGCCGCGCCGCACCGGGCTGCCTGAGAAGGAAGTGGCCTACGAGTGCGGCGAGCTGCCGGTGGGCCGCGCATGGGTGCAGTACAACGTCCGCTACTACCTGTACGCGATGATGTTCGTGCTGTTCGATGTGGAAGTCGTGTTTCTGTTCCCCTGGGCGACCGGCTTCAAGTCAATGCTGATGGACCCGGCCATCGGGATGCTCGCCTTCTGGGAAATGCTGGTGTTCCTCGCGCTCCTCATCATCGCCATCGCGTACGCCTGGCGCAAAGGCGTCATGGAGTGGTTTTAAGCAATGACCCGCAGTGAGATCCTCAAGGCGCTCGGGGACAAGTTTCCGGGCGTCGAGATCAAGGAAGACGACACCAACCCGGAAGCGCTGATCGTTCCCGCGGACAACCTCGTGGAGCTGGCCAGTCACTTAAAAGACGATCCGGCGCTGTCGTTTAAGTACAACATGGTGATCACCGCGGCCGACTGGGTCGAGCACGTCGACGTGATCTATTACTTCATGTCATACGAGCACGGCCACACCGTGGCGCTCAAGGTGCAATTGCCCAACGAGCGCATGAAGGTGCACACCCTGGCCGGCGTGTGGCGCTCCGCCAACTGGTTCGAGCGCGAAGTGTACGACCTTTTCGGGGTGATTTTCGAAGGCCATCCCGACCTGCGGCGCATCATGATGCCCGCGGACTGGGACGGCCATCCGCTGCGCAAGGGCTACCAGCATCCGAATTTCGTGCCGCTTCCCGGCAAGGACAACCCGGCGTCGAAGACCGGCATGGGACATCACACGATATGACGCTCAAGACCGAAGAATTCTACATCAACATGGGCCCGCAGCACCCCAGCATGCACGGCGTGCTGCGGCTGCTGGTGAAGCTCGACGGCGAGTATATCGTCGACTGCGAGCCGGTCATCGGATATCTGCACCGCTCCATCGAGAAGATGGCCGAGGGAAAACACTTCGGCCAGTTCATCCCGGTCACCGATCGGCTCGACTACGTGACTTCGATGTCGGCCAACTACGTGTTCGTGCTGGCCGTGGAGCGGCTCGCGGACATCGTGCCCACGCCCCGCGGAGACTACATCCGAGTGTTGATGGTGGAATTGAACCGCATCGCCAGCCACTTGCTGTGGTTCGGCACCAATACCCTGGAGCTGGGCGCCACCACGCCGTTCTTGTACGCGTTCCAGGAGCGCGAGAAAATCCTCGACATGTTCGAGGCCACCTGCGGGCAGCGGCTTACCTACAATTACCTGCGCCTGGGCGGGGTGGCCTACGACCTGCCCAAGACCGTGTCGTTCGCCTGGACCGACGGCGTGATGCCCTTCGAGAAGGCGTGTGAGAAGTTCCTCAACGAGATGATTCCGGTGCTCGACATGTGCGAGGAGCTGGTCAGCGAGAACGCGATCTTCTTGAAGCGCACCAGGGGGGTCGGCGTCCTGCCCAGGGATCTGGCCGTTGACGCCGGTTGCAGCGGCCCGGTCATTCGCGCCTGCGGCGTGAAATACGACGTGCGCAAGGCCGTGCCCTATTCAATCTATAGCGAGCTGGATTTTGACATTCCCACCCGGGAAAACGGCGACTCGTGGGACCGCTACAAAATCCGCATGGACGAGATTCGCGAGAGCACCAAGATCTGCCATCAGGTGCTGGCCAAAATGCCCAAGGGCGCGTTCAAGCAGGTGCTGCCCAACCGCATCTGGGTGCCGCCCGGCGAGGTATACTCGCGGATCGAGAATTCGCGCGGCGACATGGGCACCTACCTGGTCGCCGACGGCTCGGAGAAATCGTATCGCTGCAAATTCCGCACGCCCTCGTTCTCAAACCTGTGCGTGATGCCGTACCTGCTGAAAGGCGCGCTGGTGGCCGACCTGATCGCCATCGGCGCAAGCCTTGACTTCGTGCTTCCAGAAATCGATCGCTAGAGGAATCCGATGGGAATCGCTGACCGCATCCGCAACCTTTTCGACAGCGCGGGACTGCCGCCGGCCCTGGACTGGGTCAAGTCCGACATCGTCATGATGCTGGTCGTGCTGGTGCTCGTCATCGGTTTCATCAGCGTGTCGGTGCTGTTTCTCATCTGGCTGGAGCGCAAGGTCAGCGCCCGCATCCAGCGCCGCATGGGACCGATGCTGGCCGGCATCCCGTGGCTCAATGCAAAGTCGATGTGGCTGGGCGGAATTTTCCAGACCGCCGCGGATGCCATCAAGCTGCTGATCAAAGAGGACCTCACTCCGGCCGAAGTCGACAAGCTGGTGTACTTCCTGGCGCCCATGCTGGTGTTCACCGCCAGCCTCATGTCGTACGTGGTGATCCCTTTCGGAGACGGGCTGAGCGTGACCGATCTGAACGTCGGCGTGGTGTACCTGCTGGCGGTATCGTCGATAGCGGTGTTGGCGATCATGATGGCCGGCTGGGGCTCAAACAGCAAGTACTCGCTGCTCGGCGGGCTGCGCTCGGTGGCCCAGATGATCTCCTACGAGATCCCGATGATTTTCGCGCTGCTCGGCCCGGTGCTGATGGCCGGCTCGCTGAGCATGCAGGACATTGTGAAGGCGCAGGCCGCCTCGCACTGGTTCATCATTCCCAACATCATCGGATTCATCGTCTTCATCATTGCCGGAACGGCTGAGACGAACCGGCCGCCGTTCGACCTTCCGGAAGGAGAGTCCGAGCTGGTGGCCGGTTTCGTGACCGAATACAGCGGCATGAAATTCGCCATGTTCTTCCTCGCGGAATTTTCCAACTTGTTCGTGGTGTCCGCCGTGGCGACCACGCTTTTCCTGGGCGGCTGGGCCTTTCCCGGCCTGGACGCCATCGCGGACCCGGCAATTCGCACGCTGGTCAGCTTCCTCGTGTTCCTGGTGAAGACGTATGTCATCATCCTGCTGCTGATGTGGATCCGCTGGACGTTCCC
>VGFD01000459.1 GCA_016868975.1 Armatimonadota bacterium
TCATCCCGCCCCCGCAGGTCGAGCGCATCCATCGCCTGCTGAAGGCCATCGACGCCTGGGAGAAGTCGCTGAACCAGCAGGAGGCCGACATCTGGGAAGTCTTCACCCCGGCGCAGCGTCCGCCCATCGTCCGCGCCATCCGCCGCATGCGCGAAACCGCGGAATGGAAGGCCGGACTGCCTCGCCCCGCCCCCGTGTACATCGAGACCGCCATTCGACTGGCGGAGCGGCGCACCGGCGCGCGGCGGCCGTCCGTGGTATCCTGGAAGCCCGAGCCGGACACCGAGATGGAGACGGACGACGACCTCGAGCCCCTCACCGAGATCGACGGCCAGCCCTACGAGGTGGCGTGCGTGCTGCCGCGCCTGGAGCGCGCCGGCGTCATCCGCTTGAGCGAGGAAAAGTGGGAGACGCTGATGGAGTCCTTCACGGTGGTCAACGACGTCGAGAAGCGGCTGTACGCCGGCTACCTGCTGCTCGATCGCACGTTCGACGCCGCCCAGGTCGAGGCGCTGCAAGCCTCCCTGCGCCACCTCCCGCCGCCCCACAACGATCTGCATCAGCACGTGCGGGACGTTCTGCACACGCTGCGCGGCCTGCCGGTGGGAAGCCGGTCGGTGGGAAGCCGGTCGTGACCGGCCGGGCTCTCCTGCTCCTCGCGCTGTGTCTGACCATGATTTAATGATTCAATATTTCAAGCACTAGCCGGCCACGGTCATCTCGGCGCCGTTGTAGTATTCGCGGCGCTCTCCTCCCAGCACGGTGAGCTTGAAGCGCTGCGGGCTGCGGCGCTTCACCGCCTCGAAGAAGGCCAGGCGCTGCTCCACCATCCAGGGCTGGTAGGTCTCCTCGAACAGCCAGCGGATGCCTTCGTCCAGGCGCTCGGGGGACAGCTTGCGCGGCGCGAAGGTCACGCTGTACCAATCGTAGTCGTTCCAATCCTTGCTGAGCAGGCGTCCCTCCCGCTCGAAACGCTCGAAGAGCGGCGTGCCGGGGATGGGGCAGAGCAGGGAGAAATCCACGTCAAACATGCCGCAGTCGAGGATGAAGTCGCGCAGCCGGACAAACGTGCCCTCGTCGTCGTCGTCGAGGCCCACCACGAAGAGGCCCATCACGGTCACGCCGTAGCTCTGGATGCGGCGCACCAGGTCGTGGTACTTGTGGCCCTGCCGCGACTTGAACGCGTCGATCTGCTGCAGGTTGGCGGCCTGCACGCTCTCCAGGCCGACAAAGAGCTGGCAGCAGCCGGCCCGCGGGAGCAATTCGAGAATGGAGGGATCATAGCCGATGGCCACGTCGCTGTACCCCTCCCACATCACGTCGAGGGGGATGAGCGCGCGCAGCAGCTCGCGCGCGAAGCGCCGATCGATGAACATGTTCTCGTCCGCGAAAGAAAGGTAGACGTCTCCGTAGAGCGCCTTGATGAGCCGGATCTCGGCCACGATCTGCTCCACCGTCTTGTGGCGGTGCCGCTGGCCGTACACCCGGATGATGCAGCAAAACTCGCAGTGGTGCGGACAGCCGCGCGTCGCGTAGAGGGGGATCTTGGTGAAGCCGGCATCGCCCATGAGGTGCTTGACGAGGTCGAAGCGGGGCGGCGGCACCCGCGTCAGGTCGGCGTTGCGCATCGAGCGGTAGAGCGGCTGGGGATGGCCGGCGCGGAGGTCCTCCAGGTAGCGCGGAAAGGTGTCCTCGCCTTCGCCCACCACCACGCTCTGCACGTGGCGGCAGGCCTCCTCCGGGAGGGTGCTGGCGTGGAACCCGCCCAGCACGGTGGGGACGCCGCGCCCCTGAAAATGGCGGGCGATCTCGTATGCGCGCGGCCCCTGGTTGTTGAGCGCCTGCAGGCACACGAGGTCGTGCGCGCCGGCGGCGGGGAGCGGCTCCATGTCCTCTTCGAAGTAAGCCACGCTGTCGGCTTCGTCAAAGTAGGCGGCGATGGAGAGCAGTCCGAGCGAGGGCATCCACTCCAGGATGTGCTCCCGGTACTGGGCGTAGGTGTAGCTGCCGCGGCCCGCGATCTTGTTCCAGACTTCCATCAAGATCTGGTTGCGCGCGTTGCCGCCCGGGGCGCGAGGATTGATAAGTGCCGCCTTCATGGCCCGCGATCAGGAAACTCTCTGGTAATCGGGGCGGTGCAGGTAATGGGCCAGGCCAAGCTTCTCCAGTTTCTGTTCCAGGGCCGCATGCTTGCCGTGCAGCCGCTCGAACACCTGGCGGAAGAATTCGATCCGCTTCCACACGCGTGGAGGACTGTTGTACTCCTGGAAGAGCCACAAGATGCCGTCCTGAAGCTCCTGCGCGGTCATTTTCATGGGCTTGTAGTTCACGTGGTACCACGCGTAGTCGTCCCAGTTCTCCGAGACGATGCGGCCCTGCGCCTTGAGGTCGTCGAACAGCGGCGTGCCCACGATGGGGCACAGGATGGCGAAATCGGCATCGAACATGTTGGTCTCGTCGATGAAGTCGCGCAGCTTTGGAAAAACGCTGGTGTCGTCGCTGTCGAGCCCCACGATGAAGAGGCCCATCACCCCGATCCCGTGGCTCTGGATCTTGTGCACGCACTCGGCGTATCCGTCGACCTTGCGCGACTTCCAGGGCGCCGCGGTAGCCAGCGAGTCGGCGTTGAGGCTCTCAAATCCGATCATGATCTGCACGCAATTTGACTCGTGCAGCAGCTCAAGCAACTCTTCGTCCTCCGCCACGTTGGAGTCGCAATAGCACTCCCAGCGCACGTTGAGCGGCTTGAGCGCGCGGGCCAGCGCGCGGGTGAATTTACGGTCTAAGTAGAGGTTTTCGTCAGCAAACGAGATCCACGGACGGGAGTGAAGGCGTTTGGCCATTTCAACTTCCGCGACGATTTGCTCGACTGACTTGTGGCGATACTTCTTCCCGTATGTGGTGATGATGGAGCAGTACTTGCAGCCGCGCGGACAGCCGCGGGTGGCCTGCAGGGGAACCTTGTTGAAGCGCTCCCAGCGGTTCACCAGGTCGAGCCGCGGGGCTCCCACCGTGGTCAGGTCGACGTTCCCGTGGGAGCGATAGATCCGCTGCAATTGCCCGCGCCGCAGGTCTTCAACGAGCTTCGGACAGACGTCCTCGCCTTCGCCCACGATCACCACGTCGGCATGGCGCGCCCCTTCCTCGGGGAGCGCCGAGACGTGCATGCCGCCGATGGCGACGCGGGTCCCGCGCTTGCGAAATTCGTCGGCGATGGCGTAGGCGCGGGACGCCTGGCTGTTGACCGCGGTCAGGCACACCAGGTCGAACTTCTCGTCGAAGTCGAGCACGTCAGCGGTGCCCGGCTCGATGTAGTCCTCGTCGATGTACTTCAGCTCCCAGTCGGAGGGGAACTGGCCGGCCACCGTGAGCAGCCCCAGGTTGGGCATGAACTCGATGTCCTCAATCTCGACGAAGTTCAGGATGTTGTGCAGCTTCAGGTAGATGTTGCTGAGCAGGCTGTTCCCCTGGTTCGACTCGGACCCGCGGGGACTGATGAACCCGACTTTCATGGATGGCGCCTCCTAAAGCGGCCGATAATGCTTCGAGGACGAGGTGTGGACGATGGGCAGCGAGGGCTCGATCTCCCGAATCCGCTCCTGCAACACGAAACCGTGTCGATTCAAGACTTCCACGTCGATCAGGATCATGTCGAGCCGGTCTTCGCGCACCAGCCGCAAGATCTCATCGCCGTCGTTGCTGAGCAGCACTCGATAGCCCTCATCGCGCAGCAGGGCCGCCGCCTGGTCGCGCACGTCCACCCTGTCGTGCGCCACCAGGACCGTGGTGCTGCCGTTTCCCTCCGCGCCGTGAAAGGGCAGCGGTGGCCACTTGTCCCTCATTTCTGTTCCTTTTCCAGCCCGGTGGTTGAAACGGGTTAATCGTCGGTGCTCGCTCATATATACCAGACGCGGCGGAACTTTTGTATGATCGTGTCGCTGCTACCGCAGGGCCGCGTGGTAGTCCAGGGTCTTCATCCCACCCCCCAGGCGGTAGGAAAGAGAGACCTCCACCGTGTCGCCGGCCTGCGCCTCGAGCGGCTCGATGGGGAGCACCAGGGGGGGATTGAGCCAGTGGCTTCCGTCCAGCAGGCGTCCCCGCCCGAGGTCGGTCACCGTGCGGATGGCCAGCGCGCTCAACCGCCCGGCCTCACGAACCGTCAGCCGCACCCGGGCCGCGACCCGCAGTCGGTTGCTGCCCCCGAAGTCGAGCCGCAGGTACTCAACCGTGTCGGTGAGGACGCGGCCGGACGGGCGCACCTCCGAGGTGGCGAAATGAGGCAGCGGCAGATCGTAGCCGAAAAAGCGGAAGTCTTTCTCAATGCCCTCTACCAGGCATCGCGCGCCTTGCGGCACCACGCGTCCACCGGGACGAAGCCAGCGCTCGACGACGTGGTTGAGAACCTGTGCCTGGAGTTCCTTGATGAGACCGGTGTCGAGCATCTCGCAGATGATCACGTCAACCTGCTCGGGCAGCACCAGGCGGCGGGCGTCCTGGCGGATGACTTCGATGAGGTGGCTTCGCTCGTGACGCGCCACTACTTCGCGGGCGTAGCGGGCCAGGTGCGGATCCACCTCGACGGCATACACCTTGCGTGCCTGCTCGGAAGCCAGGAGCGCAAACAGGCCGGTTCCACTGCCGAGATCCACCACCGTGTCGGTGGGGCGCACCTGCTCGAGAATGGCCGCGCGCCAGGCCTCGAGCCGCGCGTCGCTGAGCATGTTGAAGTGCTGCAC
>VGFD01000460.1 GCA_016868975.1 Armatimonadota bacterium
CCCAGCTCGTTGTAGATGTAGACGTCGATGTTCTTGAACCGGGCCGTCCCGCCGGACACAAAGATGTGATCGACCGACTCTCCACGGTATCGCGAGCGGTAGTAGTCAAACGACCGCTGAATCTCCGTGATCAACTCGGTCAGCACCGGTATGATGACGTTGTAGATGCGCATGGTCGTGGGAGCAACCGGCGTGGCATCCTTTTCTACACGAATCACGCCTTTGTCTTTCTTGATCTTCTCGGCTTCTTCGAAGCTGAGGTTGAGCGACTGGCCGATGGCTTTGGTAAAGCTGTTGCCGGCCACCGTAATGGTGCGGTTGTGGCGCAGCACGCCGCCCTTGAAGATATTGATGCTGCTGGAGTTGGCCCCCAGATTGATGAGCGCGATGGTCTGCTCGAAGATCCCGGCTTCGAGGTTGATCTTCAGCGCTCGCACCAGCGACATGGGCTCCAGATCGATGGCGTTCGGGTGAATCCCGGACAACTTGATGACCTCTTGCGCGTTGCGCAGCATCTCCTTGGGAGCCGCGACGAGGAGTACCTCCATGGTCTTGTCGTCGCCGTCCACGCTGTTGCGCAAGGGAATGCCGTCGATCTGAGCCTCAGCCACCGAATACGGCAGGTAGCGCTCCGCCTCGAACTTGATGGCGTTTTTGAGCTCCTTGGGGGTCATGGCCGTCATGTTGATAGGCCGAATCACCACTGACTGGCCCGCCACCACACCGTCCACCCGGGTCATGGTAAACTTTTGCGAGGCGTACAACTGCTTGATGGCGTCCCCGAGAACGCGCGCATCCACAACGGTCCCGTCCTTGACGGCCATTGCGGGCGTCGGCGCGACGCCAATCCGTTCCAACTGAAAGCCACTCGGGGTCTTCGCGATCTGGGCCATCTTGATCATGCTGCTGCCCACATCGAGACCACCGATAGCGCTCTTCCCGCCGAAGAGCTGCTTAAAGAAGTCCATCTAAAGAGTCAGTCTCCCTCTCCATGGCTATCAAACTGGCGAAGACTCACGCGGAAGGTCGCGACCTGGAATACGTGCTGCCTGAACCGGGACACTCTACGGTGGAGATAGCGCGCAGGCCTTCTTTGAAGTACGCCTGCACGGCCTTCCTGTCCCCCTCCTGACACCACTACGCCGGCACCAGTTTGCCCGACGAAGCGCTGGATCGTGATTTCGCCCACCCGCCATCGCGCGTGGGGAAAATTCAGCATTCATGCACCACCTGGGTGACGCTTCGTACTCGCTCCGGCCTCTCTCTGACGGGTCTTCAAAGGACATTGCCCTCGACCTTCTCCGGACCGACGCCCAGAGACGCTTAAAGCCCCGTCGTTATCGCGTTTTTTGAGCCTCACAGGCTTGAAGACGTTGTGATGTTTCGTGAGTTTGTTTGAAAGTCCTCCTCTAGAGAAAGCCGTGCCATGGGCCCTCCGTGATGCGCGGAACGGCGCTCCGAGCGTGAAGAATATTATTCCTCACGAGGGTTTCAATTATACGGCAGGCGCGGCGGACAAGTCAACGCCGGGGACTATTCGTTCGAGTTCTTCTGGCGGAGGCCGGTCTCCGCGTTGTACTGCGGAAAGCCCTGGCTGATGATGGGCAGCACGGCGTAATGGACGCCCGGACAGGAAATGGTATACATATCGAAGGTGCCCCCCAGCAGCTTCGTATTGGCAGCTTCGTAGCGATTGAGGTATTGCTCCCCGTCGCTGGGGCAGGAGGGGATTGCGTTGATGAACTTGGGTTCTGTCTCGGTCAAGCGGCTCAGCGCGGCGGGATAAGACTTCTCCTGCGCGTTGTAGTTCTCCAGCGCGGCGGCGAGGTTTCGCTGGTACTGCACGCAGGCGGACCATTGCGACTGGTATTTGCCCCTGATGAGGTTCGGTAACAGAATGACGGTAAGCAGTCCGATGATCAAGAGGACGATCATCATCTCGATCAGGGTGAACCCGGCCTGCCGTCGTCTCCTCGTCATTGACCCCTCCATTGCGTGACAATCATCTCATATTTTTCCCAGAGCCGCACCGGTTCGGACATACAGTGTTTCCACCTTGACACCTTGACATGAATTCCAGCCGGCGCCAGCCCGGTCCTGCCTCAATAACCTGGCACGTCAAAGGGATAGGCAAGGGGATCCAGCCAGCGCATGATCCGGGCGCCATAGATGACCATCCCAAAGGCAGCGACCGCCATGAACGTTCCGAAAGGCACCGGCGTCTTGCCCCCCTTGCCGCGCACCAGGAGCAATGGGACGGCCACCAGGGCACCCAGCGGAAAGGAGAGCAGCAGGGCCGTCATCCCCTGCTGCGGGCCTAGAAACGCGCCGATCATCGCGGCGAACTTGACGTCTCCCCGTCCCATCGCCTCCTGGCGGGCCAGCGCCGAGCCGATCACCGCGATGGCCAGGAAGAAGGCGTATCCCACCAGGGCTCCTAGCGCCGACCAGAGCACGTTCAGCAGCCAGGGCGGCCACCCCGGAACCGGCAGCCCCATGTCGTGGAGCATCAGGTAGCGCGGCGGAAGCGCCGCCGCCCCCAACATTCCCGCCACCACGCCAAAGTAGTTCACCTCGTCGAGGATGATCCAGGCGTCCAGGTCCACGAAAAACACGATGACCAGCAGACACGCGAACGTGAAGTAGTAGAAGAACTCTGCGCGGGGCCCGTCGGCGTGCACCCAGAGCGCCGTCGCCAGGGCGCCCACCAGCAACTCCATCAGGAGATAGCGCCGCGAGAATGGGGTGCGGCAGAACCAGCAGCGGCCGCGCAGCAGCAGGTACGCCAGGACCGGCACGTTCTGCCAGCCCGGCAGCGGCACCCCGCAGGCGCCGCACGACGAGCCCGGCCACACGATGGACTTCCCCACCGGCAGCCGCGCGATGCACACGTTCACGAAGCTGCCGAACAGCGTTCCAAACAGAAAGATGATGACGTTCGAGGCAACATTCGCACTCGACATGATCTCTCGGGCAAGCATCACGCCGTCCAGGTTCATGGCGTCTTGCGTACCGCCCGCAAGGCGGACTCGGCCTGTGTGCTGCCCGGATACTGCCGCACGGCCTCCTCAAGGATGCGCAGAGCGTCCGCCTTTCGCCCCTCGCGTTGCAGGAAGCCCGCGTAGTCCAGGCGCGCGTAAAGCTGCTCGGGGGCAAGCGCCAGAGAGCGCTGGAAAGCCGCCTCCGCTTCCTTCGCGTGGCCGGTTCGCCCGAGGATGTCCGCGTGGTCGGCCAGCAGAGCCGCGTTGAAAGGATCCCGCGTGACCGCCGCGCGCGACGCTCCCAGCGCGAGGTCGCCGAGTTGCGCGCGCTCGGCTTCGGCTCCGGCCTGCATCGAGAGCTGCATCAAGAAGCGCGCCAGCTCCATCCAGGAGTAGGGATCAAGTGGATTCGTCTCGACCGCGAGGCGATATGAAGCGAGGGCGTCATCCCGGACGCGGTTCCAGAAGACCCGATCGGATTCCCGCAAGGCGGGCGTGGAGCGGCCGTAAAGTGTTGCCAGCATGCGCGCCTTGTGCCGCGCCATGGCCCCCTTTCGGGTGCCGCTGGCGGCGGCCAGCCCCTCCTCCAGGCGACCGAGCGCCGCGTTCAGGTAGCGCCCGCCCTCGACGGTGTCCTTGCTGGCGAAAGCCTGTGCCGCAAGGGAGTTCGCCAGGTTGAGGCGCAGGTCGGCGTCAAGGGTCCGCGCCATATCCCGACCCACGCTGACCGAAACGGCCAGCGCAAGCGCCAGGATCAACGCGCACTCGGGAGCAACGGCGCGGCCGGGCGAGTCGGACGGCGCTTCCGTGCGGGCCATCACCCAGGCCAGCAGCAACCCCAGGATAAGCCAACCAGGCGGCGTGGCCTGGACAAAAGCGTGCGCCACAGCCCATCCGAGCAGCGCCGTGGCCACGAAGGGCGCCACCGGGTCCGGGTCGCGCGCGGCGCGCATCCCCCCGCGGCCCAGCGCGGCCAGGAAGAGGACGAAGGCGAACGCGCCGCTGGCAGACAACAGGTCCAGAAACTGGTTGTGCGGGTCGTTGGGGAGCGCGCGACGCGCGAGCAGCTTCGAGCTCTCGTAAGCGCGAAAGGGCATGGCGGCGTAGGAGAACGTGCCTGGGCCGGTCCCCAGCAGCGGGCGGTCCGCGGCCACGTGAACCGCTTCCTTCCACAGGGCGAGGCGCGCGCTACTGCTTTCGTCGGTGGGCACGACGGTGCGCAGGGCCCGCTCCCCCAGGCTGATGTGGCGCGGGGCTGGAGTGGACAGCACGAAGGCCGACGCAAGCGCAGCTATCAGCGTAAAGCCCGCCAGGGAGCGGTCCAGCGGCGCGCGCTGCCGCATGGCGGCCAGCAGCACCAGTTGTGCGATCATCGCCAGCCATGTGCCACGAGTGTAGGTGAAAACCGTTGCCACCAGCAGCAGCGCGGTCACGGCGGCCCAGGCGACGCGCCGCCACCCCGTGCTGCCCGTCCACGCCATCATTCCCAGCGGGATGAGGCCGACCAGGGTGGCGGCCAGGAAGTTGGGATTCGCCAGCGTCGCGATGGAGCGCTCGCGGACCAGCTCGGGCGGCGTCCAGGCGAACAGGTCCAGTCCGGCGTGCTGGCCCAGCGCGTAGACCGCGACCAGTCCGCCGGCGGCGACCACGGCGCGCATCGCCGCGGCGATCTCGGGGCGCGCCAGCCCGAATCCGGCCGCGACGCACAGCGCGATGCAGGCAGCAATACCCC
>VGFD01000461.1 GCA_016868975.1 Armatimonadota bacterium
CCGGCGGCCGGGTCAACGCGGGGCTGCTGAACGCCGAAGGCACTGGCTTGCCGGCGAAGGGGGGCGACGTGGCCGAAGGCACCGGCGTCCCGGCGGAGGGCTCGGCCGCCTCTTCCTGGGTTTGCCCCACCAGGCGCTTCCAGGGATCCGCGGAAGCCTCCTCGGGCTCACGGGCAACAGGCGGCGCGGGTTCCGCGGGCGGCGCCGTCCCCGGCTGGGGTGGCGCGGATGCCCCCAGCGACACGCCAACGTGCGGTTCCTGCACCGGCGGCGGGGCCGCGGCCGGGTCGGTGGGCGGCACCGCGGAGCCTTCCCCGCGGGACTTCTTGAGCAACTCGCTCCAGGTGTCGTTGGCGCTGGCCGGACCGCTGTTGAGCCGGGTCGGGGCGCGCGGCACCGTCGGCGGGGCATCCGCGCCGGCCGGGGGGCCGCTGCGCAGCGGCTGCAAACCAATGTCGAGGGTGGGCAGATCGCCGTCGGGCGCGCGATTGCCCAGGCGGATCTTCCGCGAGGAGGGCTCGGCCGGGGGAGGCGCCGCCGGCTCAGCCGCGGCCTCATGCTCGCCGCGCTCGCGCTCCATGGCCGTGCGATCAAAGCCGGTCGGGGGAGAAGAAGCCGCGCTCACGCGGGCCGCAATTTCCGGGGGAAGCTCTTGCGGTTCCGAGGGCGGCGCATTCGTCCCCCCCCAGGCAGCAGCGTCCTTTGTCAGATCCGAAGAGGTGAAGTTGGGCGCCGGCCCGCCAGACATCCCCATGGCAAAGGTGCCGGTGGTGGAACGGTCCCCGCTGCTGGCCGGGCGCATGGGGGAAGGCGCCTCCGCGGGCGGCTGGCTGCCCGGCACCGGACGATCGCGCAGCAGGGTCTTGAAGGGATCGTCCTTCCCCGGCTCGGCAGCCGGATCGGCAACCACCGTCGTGTTGGAGAAGGATTCCGAGGCCTGGCGCTCCTGCTTGCGCTGCCAGAGAAAGATCAGCTCCCACACGACCAGCAGCAAGAGCAGCACGAAGAGCCCGACCCAGATATGGGTCAGGATCTCGACGTGCTCGCCGAGCCAGGATGTCTGGTCGGCGGACGCCGTCTCGGCAAAGGCCGGGGCCGTGGCGATGGCGAGGAAGGCCACGATGAGGGGCGCGACGCCCGAGCCCTTGAGGGCGGTAGTCAAGTTTCTCCTTCTCCGTTGCGGTTTTATGAGGCGGGCGCCCCTGGATTACCCCGGCGGCGGCCCCTCCAGGAAGAAGTCGTCGTCCCCCGGCGGACCGTCAAAGGACTCCGCCACCGACGACGTCTCCTCCAGTTGCAGCGCCTCGACCGGGACTTCCTCCTCGGCCAGCGCCTCGGCCGGGACTTCCTCCTCGGCCAGCGCCGCGGCCGTTTCGACGTCCGGCTCCTGGAGCGGCTCCGGCTCGAACGATTCGGCGGTCGGCGCTTCCAGGACCGGCTCCTCCGACGGCGGACCCTCAAGGAGGCCCTCCTCGGGCGTCGCACCTTCCAGCGTCCCGACGTCGGCGGGGCCTTCGAAGGCCGCGGAATCCGCGGGCCCCTCGAAGAGCACGGCGTCCTCGGCAGGCGGCCCCTCCAACGAAGGAGCGCCCTCGAGTGACGGCGCCTCGCCCTCACTGGGCGGCGGCCCTTCGAAGAAATCACCTTCGCCCGAACCTTCCAACATCGCCCCCGCGATGGCGGGAGGCTCCGGCGGCGGCTCCGTGGTGTCCGCGTCCTGCGGAGACGGGGATTCCTCAAGGGCGGTCGCCGACTCCTCCGCGCGCCGCTCGAAGGGAATCACGTTCTGCGGGGCGGCGCCGCTGGCAATCAAGTCTTCAAGCTCTTCGATGCGCTCGGGCACGTCTCGGTACCTGAGCTTCACCGCCGACACCTCGTTGTACATGGAGAGCGCCTCCATGTATTTGCCGACGCGAGTGTAAAGCTGCGCGAGATTGTAGCGGGTGTCGAGCAAGTCCTCGTCCTCGTAGCCCGGCTGCTCCAGCGTGCGCAGGTACTGGCGGGTGGCCAGTTCCACGTAGCCCACCCGCTCGAAGAGAAAGGCCATGCGGTTGTAGGCCTCCAGCGTGCGCCCGGAAATGCGCGCGGCGCGCTGGTATTCGCCCAGCGCTTCCTCCGCGAAGCCCAGCTCCTCGTAGAAAGCCCCCAGGTGAAGCCGTCCCTCGCCCTCGTCGCGGACCGCCGTGGCGCGCTGGAACTCGTCGATGATCTTGCCCAGCAGTCCGCGGCTCAACAGGCCGCGAGCGATCTTGGCGGCCTGCTTCATCTCGCCCTCGCGGGCATAGATGACGGCCACCCGGGCCTGCGCCTCCACGTTGGCCGGGTCGCGATCCATGGTCTCCACGAAGAGCGGCAGCGCTTCCTCGTAATACTCCGCCTCGTAGAGCAGATCCGCGAAGCGAGCCGTGTCTTCGGCCGCGTCGGGACGGGACTCGCGCACCTCGTTGAAGATCCCGCGGGCGCCGGACAGATCGCAGTTGCGCAGCAAGATCCCCACCCGGATGAACTGGGTGGTGACCGCGCGCTCGTGCTCGCCCATCCCCTGCAGCAGGGTGACGATGCGCCCGTAGGTGGACAGCGCCAGATCGTGGTCGCCGGTCTCCAGTCCCCGCTCGGCAATCTGCAACAGCAACTGGAGCGCCTGGGAACGATCTCCGCGCCGCTCCAGCAAGCGGATGAGATAGTCCTGGGCGATGCCCGCCTCGTGCGTCTTGCCGTCACGGCTGAAGGTCTCGATGACCCGCTCGAACGCGTTGATGCCGTCCTGCGCGCGGTCTGCGCTGAAGTACAGGTCGGCCAGCACCGGGAAGATGGCGTGCGCGCGCTCGAACTGGCCGCCGCGCAGGGCGCCTTCCAGGATCTCCTGGTATTCGGAGATGGCGTTGCCTTCCTGGCCCTCCTGGCGGTACAGGTCGGCGGCCTTTTCGCGGATCTGCCAGTACAGATCCCAGCGGTCCTGCACGCGGAAGATCTCGGCCATCTTGCCGTAGATGTCGATGACCTTGCCGATCTGCTTCTTCTGCAGGTACGCGGAAACCAGATCTTCGAGCAGCGCCTGGCCGTGCTGCAAGTGGTTGAACTCCAGGTACATCGAGGCCAGCTCGAGACGCAGATCGAGATCGAGAGGCTTGAGCGAGAGCACCTCGGTTACCCGCCGGGCGGCGTCGTCGATGCGGCCCGCATTCAAGTGCGCGCGCACGAGCTGCTTGAAGTGCAGCGAGGCGTCGTCGATGCGCAGCTGGCCAACCAACAGATCCACCAGACGGTCGCGCAAATCGGTGTTTTCAGGATCGAGCTGCACGCTCTCGTCGAGGATCTTGAGCGCCTGCGAGGTAAGGTTGCGGTTCAGGTACTCGCTGGCCAGGTGCATGTAGTGCTGCAACGCCTGCGCCTTCTGGCCCTGCTGCGCGTACACGCGGCCCAGGCGGTAGTGCGCGTTGAGCATGTCCGGCCGGGCCTGGAGAATCCGCGCATACATCTGGGCGGCGCGCTCCAGCGACTGGCGCTTGACGAACATGTTGGCCAGCAGCAGGTATTCGTACACAATGCGGTCGGTGTCCCCGAGCTGCAGCCGCAATTCACAGATTTTCTCGCGGATTTCCTCGTTCTCGGGATAGAAGGCGAGGAGCTGGCGGTAAAGCTGCTCGGCTTCCTTGAAGAGGCCCTTCTCGGCGAGGATCGCGGCGAGGCCATCCACCTGCCCGCGCGCCATCTGCACGTCCCCGGTCTTCAAATAGAAGCCCAGCAACTGCAGGCGGACGTCGGTGCGCTCCGGCTCCAGCTCCAGAATGCGCAGCAGCATGTCGCGGGCGTCCTCGTGGCGGTTGAGCGCGCCCATCATCTCCGCCGCGTCGAGCATGGCGGCCACGTGGGTGGGCTTCTGCTCGACCACCTTGTCGAGCTCCTTGAGCGCCTCGCGAAACTGTCCCTGGTCCTTGAAGCCGCGCGCCATCTGGTAGTGGAGCTCGCCCTCTTCCGGGAACGAGGCCATCAATTTCTGGCTGAACGCGATGCTCTTCTGCTCCTCGCCGGCGTCGCGCAGCAACTTGACCACGGTCAGGTACTCGGCGAGCGCCTTGTCGGTCTCCTCGCGCTTCATGTAGATGTCGCCCAGCATCTCGCGGGCCTTGATGTTGTTGGGGTCGACTTCGAGGAGCTTGCCGATGACGTGCAGCGCTTCGTCGAAGATGCCCTTTTCCATATAGGCCCCGCCCAGCGCGAGGTACTCGGGGATAGCCAACTCCACCTCGCCGCGCACGCCCAGGTACTTGATGAGCTTCAGGCGCACGGACAGGTTGGAGGGGTCGCGCTGCAAGATGCCGCCGTAAATCTCGATGAGCTTCTCGTACGAGGTGTTGTCCTCGGGGTTGAGATCGGTCAGCTTCTCGTAGAGGATGATGACCTTGTCGAGGAGGCCTTCCTCGGTGTAGATCTGCGCGAGGTGACGATAGGTGTCGAGGGCCTTGTCGCGCATCCCCTGCCCGGTGTAGATCTCGGCCAGCCGGTTGAGCACGTCCTTGTTGCGCGGCTCAAACGACAAGATCATCTCGTAGGCGCGGATGGCGTCGTTGTTCGCCTCGTTGCGCAGATACAGGTCTCCCGCGTTGCGGAACCACACGATGGTGCTCTGCGGGGGCTTGCCGCCGCGAATGAAGATCTCGCCAAGCTTCTCGTACGCGAACGCGGCCTCGGTGGGCGCCAGACGGACC
>VGFD01000462.1 GCA_016868975.1 Armatimonadota bacterium
ACTGCTGGCTTTCAAGGGGCTTCCGGGGTTTCCTTCCGGCCCGGCCAGGGGGGGACGTTGCCATGCTCGACGGAGACTGGCCTCTTGGCCTGCACCAGATCAGGCGGGCGCGCGCGACAGCAACCGCCACCAGGCATCACTTGGTTTGGCACGTGGTGGACGAGCCCGAGCACCTCGCCGTATGAACAACCGGCTACCCGCAACTGTTGGCCGTGGCACGCTGCCACCCGCAACAATTGGCCGTGGCACGGCGCCACCGGCTGGCGTAGCAGGAATTCGATCGATGACGGAATTACTTGTGTGGATTTCACTCAACAACCACCACGTCGGATGCGGTGCGTCCGAAGGTTTCCGGAGCGTACAGCTCCTCGGCGGTGGTGGGCGGAACGATGAACGTGCCCGGTGTTGTGGCCCGACAGAGGACCGCGTGGTCGTAGGTATCCGACCAAAGGCGAGAGATAAAAACCTCCAGACGGTCGTCGCGCACATTTTCGTGGTCGCCCCAGGAAGCGAGCGCGTAGCTGCTTTTAGGTGCCGCCTCGAAGCCGGCGGGAAGTGGATTCACCAGCGCCACGTGGTAGCGCGTGGCCGGAGTTTCCACCGAAAACGCCATACGAATGCGGGCGCCGGCCCGCACGTGCCAACTGCCGTCGGCCTCGCGACGCACGTCGGCGGGGTCGTCAACCGCCGCAAACGTGCGCTTCATGACGAAACCGTGGTCCGCCGCGCGGAGCAGCAATTCGGAGGGCACATAGCGCAACGCAAGTCGATAATAGAGACGGCCCGGCCCATTCTTGTCGAGAATGACGCGCGGTGCGCGCAGGGCCGCCATCGGGATGTCGACACGCTTTTCATCCGTCTTGCGACCGCGGAATCGTGCGGCGCCGGCGAAGACTTCCCCGAGCCACACGCGGGCTGTGAAATCCGGTTTCACACGCTCGAATTTCCGGAAATATTCCGCTAGCGCTAGCAAAACGAAGGCATTTTCCTGCGTGCTTTCCCAACGCCCGCGCGTGCGGTCCGCCAGCAAGCCCCGCACCAGCTTGGGAATAAGCTCGCTCTGCGGACGGGCGCGCAGGAGCGCTTGCAAGACGACGGCGTTAGTGCGCGTGTCGGACGCAAGGCAAAGGTACGTGTCACTGTCACCCGACGACTTGAACTCGGCGGTCCCCGCCGTTTCTCGGACGCGATTGTGCAATTCCTGGACGATTGCCTCGCTGGCCGGAACCGCGTGAAGAAGATCCAGCGCGTAGGCGAGCGCTTCCGTGGACAGGCGATCCAGCGCGGCTTCTGATATCAATTGCCGGGTGCGGGCCAGATCCGCATCGCCAAGCAAGGCGCGCACGTGCAGGGCGTACGCAAGAATGTCGCGTCGCGTATCAACATCGTAATCTCTGGTTACACGCTCGATGTTGCGGAGGTAACTGACTGCCCGCTTGCGCGTCTGGGTCGCCGCAGGGAGGCGGACGAGCGCGTGCGCGGCGTGTACCGAAGTGAACGGCCAGGATGCTCCCGACTCCCACAGCGGGAACCCGCCGTCCGCGTTTCGCAAGGCGAGCAGGCGGGCGCCGTCCCGGGCCATCAGGCGTTTACCGCGCTCGGATGTGGGCAACACCTCGTGTAACGCCGCAGAGGCGAGGATGCGTGAAGCGAGCGTTTCCGGCGTTTCGAACGGATATTCCGCGAGATATTCCCAGGCGTCGGTGAGCGACTGCGTCTGCGTGGACGAAGTGGACACGGTGAGTCCCCCGACATCAGTAAGGATGTCGCCGGGGATCTTGATTGGCTGTACGAGCGCGCCCGCGTCCAGCTCACCGTAGGTCGCGAATGACTCCGTCACAGCCGGAGCCTTGACCGGCAGCGTCACCTCGGCCGCGTCGTTGGCCCTGGCCGCGCTCGCCGCGACCTGGAAGCGAGCGGGTCCAGCCTGCTTCGTGGCGACTGGAAAGCTGACTTTGACGCGGTCGTTGGCCGGCACCGTCACCGAGAATCCGTTCGGTCCGGTCAGCGCGGCGTTGAACGCGCGGGCGGCCACCTCGACGGTTTGCGGCTCGTCCGAAGGGTTCTCCACGATGACCGGCAGCGAGAAACGATCGCCGTAGTTCAAGAAGCGCGGCGCGGAAACCCGCACCATGAGCGGCAGGCGGGCGGTGAGGATGGATTCGCCGACGCCGAAGCGCTTCGCGCCGGCCGCGGCAACCGCAGTGATACGGTAGCGGGTGACGCTGTCCGGCAGTTTGAGCGCCACGGTGGCGCGGCCGTTGCCGTCGGTGCGAGCGGAGGGCGCGAAGAGCGCCAGTGGGTTGAGGTTGGTGCGCAGGGCGAGCGGAGGGGGTGTTCCGCCGAAGGCCATGCCCACGTCGTGAGCCGGACTGCTTCTGCCGAGCGAGCGAGTCGAGCCGTTGTAGATGTTGAAGGAGCCGGGAGAAAAACGGACGTGCTGCAGGGGGGGGTGATTCTGATCAAGGTTCCCATAATTGCCCCAGAAAACGGGCATGCGCCCGCTGTCGTATGTCGAAACGATGGGGCGAACGTCCGAGGTAGATCCGATGTCCTCTAACAGTTTCCAATTAGATTCCCGTACGGCAATCGGGCTGCCGTCACGGTTCCTCAGCATTGGAATTCCCACCGCAAGCCCATCGTTACCCATTCGCCGCGTACCCGAGAACCAGCCGCTTGAATTCCACCAGGAACTTTCCCAGTTGCCCGCCCCCTCGACGAACGTGCGAAGATGCGCCCCGGTCGGCTGAAATGCTGGTGTGGAATAAAATCCATTCAGTGGATTCGGCACGCGGTATCCGGTCAACGCCAGCACGGATTCATCTACAGCCATGACCACCACTTCCGCGCCGCGCACCGGCCTGCCGAAGGCGTCCTTCACCTCCACGTCGACCGTGTCTCGCGCCCCGGGCCGGGCAATCGCGTTGCGCGGCGCCACTTTCACCTGAAGCGCGCGTGTCGCGGGCGGCACGGACAGGACCTCACTGACCGACGCGGACGCGGGCCGCGCCGCTTCACTTCCGACCAGGTGCACTGTTACGGCCACCGCCGGAACGTCCGCTTCCGAAATGGGCACCTCCAGGCGCTGCACGCCGTGCGCCATGTGAAACCGTTGCTCGCGAACCATTCGCCCGCGGGACATCCGCATGATTCCTTGCGCCGGGTAAAATGGCGAGCGCACCAGCAAGGAAGCCGTCTGCGGTCCTCAGCCTTCACGCCGAGGTAAATGGACGACGGATGCACGAGCAGACTGGTGGAGGTTTCCCATGCCTGACGATTCTCGTCCATGACTTCCGCTGTTGCGCGCAGAATTACGGGAGTAACCGTCCCGTGGGCATCGAAATCAATACGCAGACGGTGAATGCCCTCGGCATCCGTCTTGCCGGAAAATCTCGCCCGACCGAGCGCTCCCCGCCAGTCCAGCTTGCTCGGGTTGAAATTGAATTCCGTCCAGCCCGGCGGGCGGTAATCGGTCGGATGCGCGGAAACGCTCCAAGCGGCCCGTGCCAACGCGAGACCGGCGCCTGTGTAGTAGCGCGCGCTGACTTCCACGGTGGCATGCTCGCCGGACACAAAGGGCCCGGCTGGTGCGGATGCGTTCACCTCAAATTCCGGCCTGCGGAATTCCTCCACTCGAAAAACGTGCTCCCACTTCTGCCCACCATCCGCCAACATGCGCAGACGTGCATCTCCCAGCGCCATACTGCGCGGCAGGCGGACCGCCAGGTCCACACCGCACAATCCTCGCACCGGCCGCACGCCTTTCGCAACGGTTGCTCCCCGCGCGTCGACGACGGTGTAGCGTGCGGAACGGATGCGCGCCAGCGACAAGTCACCGGCCGAAGTGGCCGAGCGGTTGCGCATCCACGCCTTGAAGTGTACCGACTCCCCGGGCCGGTAGGTATTTCGATCGTCGAAGGTCAGCGCGCGAAAAAGTCCGGATGCTTCCACGCGTCGCCAACGGGACCAGTTGCTCAAAGTGCGCGGGAGTATCGCAAGATCCGCCCCGCGGCGCGCAGTGACGAACGCCACTCGAGTTTTCGGGAGCGCAACGCTGGCCAGACCGCCCGCGTTGGTTGCGGCCTGAGGCCCGGGCGGCCAGAGCCCCACTGTCACGCCGGAAAGCGCGTGTCCGTCTTGCAGCCGCGTAGTCCATGTATGCAGGCGGCGGTCGTCGGCTATGGCTTCCAGCCCGATATCCGTCCCCTGGATCCATTGCGCGTATCCCTGCGCGCCGGCCGGCTCGACCACCACAACCGCCTGCCCAATAACGCGACGTAACGCGGGCGACAGATCTACCGGCGTGGTCACCTCAGCGTCCGGCACGTGTTTCAACACGACCTTCCGATCATAAACGAGGCGCCCGGGAAGCGGCGCCTTGAGATCCGCCCCGTACGGGTTCATCAGGGGGAGGACCGACGCGATGTCCGGCAGGCGCAGCGCAAACAATCGCACTCTCACCTCCCGCAAGTTGGTGGTGTGAATCCACGCACGCGGTTGTGTCGATGGCGGCAAAACCACCATGCGCTGGTGCGGTTCCCGCAATCGTGCCGCACGCGCCGGGACCTTCACCGGAAAAGTGATAGCGCGCCCCAATTGCTGCCCGAAAATGTCGGTAATTTCCGGGGCCAGCGTGACCGAGTATTTTACCGACGGACGTACGTCGCCCTCAACGAACAACGTATCGTC
>VGFD01000463.1 GCA_016868975.1 Armatimonadota bacterium
GCAAGCACAATGATTGCACTTTCTGCACGCTCTAGCGCAAGATGTACGACGCGCGGCGGCTTCTGTACTGAGGGGAAGGAGCCGACGGCGGCGGGCCTAATTGTGCCGCATGCGCGCATCCCTTGAAACCATCCGGCTGGCGCCCGCTGACAACGGGGAGATCGCCATGTTGTGCGCCCGCCCGCAGACCGACGCGCGCACGCTGCTCGACGAGGCCACCCTGACGCCCGAAGCAGGGATGGTCGGCGACCGCTGGGCCGCCACCCGCAAGCCGGACAACGACGGAGTGGACCAGCTCACGCTGATGGCCACCCGAGTCGTTGCCACCGTGGCCGGACCCCGCGAGCGGTGGCCCCTGGCCGGGGATCAAATCTACGTGGACATGGACCTGAGCGAAGAGAACCTGCCGGTCGGCACGCGCCTCCTGCTGGGCGAGGCCGAGATCGAGATCACCGAGATGCCCCACCTGGGCTGCTCGAAGTTCGGCGCGCGCTTCGGCAACGAGGCCCTGCGCTTCGTCTGCGCAAAGGAGCTGCGCGCGCTTCGGCTGCGCGGAGTTTACGCACGAGTGCTGCGGGCTGGACGAGTGCGGGTGGGGGATCGCCTTGTAAAGATTCCATAACAATTCCCTTTCAAGCAACCGGGAAAACTGTACGCGAAACGCGTCGCCCCGCCCATCAGGCGGCACACGCGGGCTTCCTCGCCCACTCAATCGATGCCTTGCAATGCAAACGACAAGTCTGGCAAGATCTAAGTAAGCATGAGCGGACCGCACACGCGCCGGGGCTCGGCACTGCTGCTCGCGATCTTTTTCCTGATCGCGCTGTTCTTCCTGGCGCGCGCCTTCCAGGTGCTCATCCCCCAGGAGATGCGCGCCGCGCTGCGCATGGCGACCGACACGCAGGCCGGGCTGACGGCGGACGCCGGCGTCCAGGAAACCCTGGCCTGGGTCGAGTCCGAGCTGTCCAACGGACGGGAAATCCCCAACGAGACGGTCCGCTACGACACCGTTGGGGAATGGTCCTGGATCGTCAAGGTGGACCCGGACGCCCAGAGCCCGCCGAACGGGACCAACATGCTGCGGGTGTACACCATCACCTCGGTCGCCAGCCTGCGCGGCCGCAAGATGCGCCAGGTGACGGCCATGGTGGCCCAGTTGAGCTTTTCGCGATTTGCCTGGTTTCAGGACACGCGGCCCATTGGCTTTTTTCTCACCGAGGACTCCTTTGACGGCCCGGTACACATCAACGACACGGTGGCGATCGGAGTCGCGAGGGGGTTTTTCAACGGCCCCCCCCCCGCGTGACCCGGTCTTTAAGAGCACGGTGACCAGCGCGTCGGTGGCCAACACGCCGGACGGTGTCGCGTGGGTTTTCGGCGAGAGACCGTACGACGGTTGGGGGAACCCGATCCCGGGCCGCTACGAGCGCCTTTTCAAGGGCGGGCGTGAGGGAGTTCGCACCGGCGTCAAGCGGGTCGAGCTTCCCAAGACCTCCGACTACCTGGCCCAGGCAGCGTGGGGAAGCAGCAGTCCTCTCCCCTACTCCAGCGGCGTGTTTATCAACAGCAGCGGACTGAAGGCCAGCGGCGGGGTCTACGTGAACGGCGCGGTCGACGACATGACCCTGGCGGTGAAGAACGGGAACTCTGAATTCACCATCAAGCAGGGCGCGACCACCACCACCGTCACCGAGGTGCGGACCACGCCAATCACCGCGCCCAACGGAGTCATCGTGCCGGTCAACAACACCCTGATGGTGAGCGGAGCGCAGGTGAAGATTTTGCAAGGCCTGCCCAACGGCGTGGTCTACGTGAAAGGTGACATCCGCGGCCTCAAGGGACAGAACAAAGGCAACCACACCATCGCGGTCGACGTGAAAAACGGCAACGAAGTGGTGCTCAAGGGAAACCTGTATCGCAGCGACACGACGCTGGGCGCGAAACCGACCGGCACCGCGGACAACCTGGGCGTGGTCGCCGGCTCCATCCGGCTGCCGAGCGCGAGCGTGCTCCCGCGCGACACGAACAACCCCCTCTACGTGTACGCCGCACTTCTCGGCGGCAGCGACACCCGTACCGGTCTGGTGATTGACTCCGCCACCAGCGGAGGCCTCGGCACGCTTGCCCTGTTCGGCGGCATGTTGATCAACAAGCGGACCACCCTCGGTTCGGTGAACAGTCAGGGACAACAGACCAACGGGTACAATCTGTACACGCGGTTCGATCCGAACCTCGCGTCGCAGCCGCCGCCCTGGTTCCCGACAATCTCCAAGCTCACGCTGCGCGGCTGGACGGAGTCGGCGATTGTCCAGTAAGCGGCAAGGATTCTCCCAGGTCGAGATCCTCATCGCCGTGGCCGTGCTCACCGTGGGAATTCTCGGGGTGTGCGCCACGTTCGCTTTCGCGCTGCGGGCCGAGACGCAGGCCGGCGCGCTCACCGACGCGGTGACCCACGCCCGCACCCTCACTGAGCTGGTCCGCGTGCAGAACCTCCCATTTTCCGCGCCAGCCGGGCAGCCTGGATTGTACGACTCCGCTGGCACGCGGCGCCCGCTGAACTACGCTCCGTTCGCCGATAAACTGCCGGCCGACACCATCTTCACGAGGAACATCCTGATCGAGCGCCGCTCTGGCGCCACGCCTGCCACGGCTTACCTGAACAACATCGCGCGCATCACCGTGAGCGTATACTGGAACGACCACGGCACCGAGCGCAAGGTCACGCTGGTCTCGGAGCACCGCCAGCCGTGACGCGGCGCGGCCTGTCGCTGGTCGAGCTGCTGATTTCCCTGACCGTTCTGCTGGTTCTGGGAACCGCCATGGTGCAGATCTATCAAGTGGCGCAAACCGCCTTTCAGACCGGCGGCGGCCGGATCGCGATGCAACAGCGGGCGCGGGAGACGCTGCGGCGGGTGGTGCCCTATCTCTCGTCCGCCGTGCCGGCCAGCGAGGGAGCGCAAGCCGTGGCTGTTCCGGAACTGGACAATACCGAGTCCTTCGTTCTGTTCACCTCGCCGATGGACTGGATAGACGGCACGGCGATGGATCCTCGCACGCCCACGTTTCGAACCTATAAAATCTGGTTTCGGGTAGATGATCAAGACCTCACGAGCGGAGAAAAGAAGCTCTGGCTCTATCGCGTCTCCACAACCGACCCGAACGTCATCGAAGCCCGACGGGCCCTGGGGAAAAAATTGGAAAACGTCACCTTCAAGCGCGTCACCGAAAACTGCGTCCAGATCGAGGTCACCGCGAAGGAATCCGTGCGGGCGGCCAACTTCCAGACCCGCGACGTCACTGTCATACTCAAGACCGGCGTGCAGATTCCCTACTACGCCTTGCGTCCCTGACCGGCGACGTCCGCGTCCACGAGTCCAGCGCTCACGCCAACATCCTCCGCGAGCGGCGCTGGCGCGGCTGACATTCTGCGCCGCCACACCTCCAGCAGGCCGACCACCACGGCCAGCGTCAACGGCCCCAGCAGCACGCCGGTCGGGCCAAACGTCGCCAGGCCGCCCACGATGGCAAAGAATACCGGCAGCGTGTGGAGCCGCATTCCCTGCCCCACGAGCACCGGATAAAGCAGATTATCCGCGTAGGAAATGACGATTCCGCCCCAGCCGGCCAGGATGGCCGCGGCCAGCCAGCGCCCGCTCATCGCCAGGTAGATGGAGGTGGGCGCCCAGACCAGGAACGCGCCCAAGAGCGGCACCATGGCGAGCAGGCTCATCACCAGTCCCCACACGATCGGCGCCGGCAGGCCCAGCCACCAGAACATCAGCCCGCCCAGCGTGCCCTGCACGAACGCGCAGGAAACCGTGCCGAACACAATGGCGCGTATGGTGTCTGCCACCCGCGCGAAAACCTCGCTCCTCTCCGCCTGGGAAAGCGGCACCAGGGAGCCCACGGCGGCCAGCACCTGCGCTCGGTCCCGCAGAAAATAGAACAGCGCGAACAGCGCCACGCCAAACTGCGCCAGCGCCCATGCGGAACCCTCGAGAAGTGCCGGGAGAAGACTGGCCACCCGCCGCAGTTCGCCGCGCACGTCCACGTGAGATTCGACCCAGGCCACCGCCGCGGTGAGCGCCTGGGAGCGGGCGAGCGCGGCACGAAATTGCGCGACGGACTCATCGGAAATCAGGGTTTCCACGCCGACGACCGCCTGGCGCACCAGCCGGTCTCCCACGAAAACGATGGGAACCAGCACTACCGCCGCAACCAGTGCCACCGAAAGCGCCGCCGCAATATTCGGTCGACCGATTCTTCGCTGGATGCGCGCGTGGACCGGCCAGAAAATCACCGCCATGGAAAGTGCTCCGGCGAGCGCTGGAATGAATGGACCGACCAGCCGGTAGGCGGCGTAAAGCGCCAGGAACGTGGCCAGCAGGAGGGCCACGCCGCGGGCTATCTCTGGGCGCGGCCAGCAGGTGGCCTCCCGATTCACAGCGCTATCCGCTCGGCGTGTGAATGACCTCTACCGAGCAGTGCGCCGCGGCCGCCACCGCCGAGGAGACGCTGCCGGTCAGGAAACGCCCCAGCCGGCCACGGGCCGTCGTAGCCGACCAGCAGTCGCGGCGGCTCGAGCCGGCTGGTGATGTTCTCGTGCACGACGCGCACCGCGCAGGTTGCATAGTGCACCAGTCGCTGAGAGACGCTGCCCAGCACGAGTCGCATAATCGCGC
>VGFD01000464.1 GCA_016868975.1 Armatimonadota bacterium
GCGGGGCACCGACGGGCGGTTGTTCCCCTGGGGCGACCGGGACAAAGGCCCGAGCGCGGTCACACTGCGCGGAATGTACCACCGTCCCATTCGCAGCGATACGGCCGATGTGAGCCCGTTTGGGGTGTACGATCTGGTGACGCTCGGGCCGCAATGGACCTCCAGCCCGTTCAACATGCTGCCGGTGGCGGCTCCCCAGAGCCGGCTGCTGGTGATCCGCGGGCACTACGACTGCCGCTCGCGCAACGCCCTCCATCCGAACATGGTGGTTTTGAAGTCAGGCAATCCAATTCTCCTGCGATGCGCGGCCGATGTCCCCCCCGGGCCCTGATCTGACTTCCCGCCGTGAAAAATAGACGCTATTCTGAAGGGATCGGCTGATTCGGGTTGGAAATCCCTTGAATCGGTTCAAGGCATCTGATACGTTTTCTGGTAGGCTGGGAATGACCTGACATACGGCAGCCTTCGAGCAAGGCATTCAATCCTTAGTCGTTGATTCAAGGTGAGGAGGGACCAGAATGGCAAAGGTCAAGGACTCGCGCGCAGGGAAACATCGCATCGCTGGATGGACCTCGTCCATCATGACTACCGCCATTTCAATAATGGTGATCGCGGCAGGCCTTTTTGTAGCAAGGCCTGCCTTGCTCGGGAGCAAGGCCCCGGCATCCCCTCCAGCAGTCACTGCTGATCTACCGTCCTCCATCCTCGCCCACTTCAACGCCAACATCGAGCGTCCGGCACTGCGAGCGGCGAATGAGATGGAAGCCGCCGTGGACCGGGTCACCGCTGACGTGGTGCAACCCTGGAAGGACGGATGGACGAGCAAGAACGGGGCGTCGTTGGCGAGCGTGCTGACGCCGACAGCGACCGTATCGGATCTCTCCGCTCCGCTGGGCAGCCCGTCCCGCAGTTTCGCCGGGATCGCGCAGCACAAGTGGGCGGGAGTCAGCAACGTGGACGCCGCCGCTGCGGCCAGCATGGCGGACAAATACCTGGGTCAATTCAAGCAGGTCGAGGATCTCGGACTTGAGATCGACTCTGCAAAGGTCCAGGGCAACACCGCCGATCTGAGCGTCTCGTACGACCTCCGCGGCATTGACAACGCCGGCCAGCACCGCCAGGACCGCGGTCGGATGAACATTGTTTGCGTGTCCGAGGGCGGCAAGTGGAAGATCTCCAAGATGGCCGCGAACGGTATGGAGAGCCTTACCTGCGCGAAGCCTGCGTTCGCCGATGTCACCCAGAACGTTGGGCTTAACCGCGTGAACGTCTTCCAGCGCCTCGAAGCCATTCGGCGCGGCGGTTACGCCATCGCGTTGGGCGACTACGACGGCGACAAGAACGTCGACCTCTTCGTTGGTGCCTGGGGAGCATCCCAGCTCTTCCGCAACAATGGCGACGGCACTTACACTGATGTCACCGCCCAGGCTGGCCTGAGCGACATCACGCTGGTAAAGGCTGCCGCGTTCGTGGACGTCCGCAACACCGGCACGAAGGACCTGGTCCTCTCTCGCTTTACCATGGACCAGGACAATGACGTTCAGGTGTACACCAACGAGAACGGCCGCTTCACCAAGGTGGACAACTCGCTGACCCGCAACAACCGCTTCGACAAGGCGATGCCGATGGCGCTCGCCGATTTCAACAAAGACGGCTATCTGGATCTGTACGTCGGCTTCCCCGGGAACCGTGACTTCACCGTCACTGATCGCACCCCTCAGAAGCTTACCGCACAGGGCATGTTCATCAACAACCACAGCGGCAAGTTTGTGGATAACACCGCCAAGTCGGGGCTCCAGGGCCGGCTCGCCGCCACCCTGCCCACCTTCCCTCACGCCTCAGTCGCCGCGGACTTCGACGGCGACGGCCAGATGGATCTGCTGGTGGTTGACGACCGCCGCAACCGCAGCCCCATCTACCGCAACATGGGCAACGCCCGCTTTGTGGACGTCGGCAAGAACGTCGGCATCAACAACATGGGCTGGGGCATGGGCGTCGCTGTCGGTGACTACGATAACGACGGCAAGGCCGACATCTACGTCACCAACGTCGACTTCACCGCCGCCAGGCGCGTGGCCGCCGTGGTGAAGGCCGACCCCAAGCAGGTCCTCACTGGCAACCACCTGTATCGCAACCTGGGCAATGGCCGTTTTGAAGACGTGACCGACAAAGCCGGCGTGGGCTGGGCAGGCCAGGGTTCAGGCGGATGCGCGTGGGTCGACTACGACAACGACGGCAATCAGGACCTTTACGTGGTGAACGGCCTCTGGTCGGGCGCCAGCAAGAAGGACTTTGCGAGCACCTTCGTCCGCAACTACGTGGCGGCGATGCAGGAGCCGACCCAGATGCAGGCCAGCGTTGCCGCGAGTGACGCCAACGTGCCTTCGCCGAAAGATCCCGACACCACCAACCTGGTCATGAAGTTCCTGGCCAGCTACCGTGGGGCGGATGGCAAAGAACAGCCCATCTCGATGGGTGGTTATCAGCGCCATTGCCTGTTCCGCAACAACGGTGACGGTACGTTCACCGAGGTCGGCTACATGACCGGCGTGGACCGTCTGGAAGACGGTTACATGCCCGCTATCGCGGACTACAACAAGGACGGAAAGGTCGACCTGTTCCTCCGCAACGCCGATCCGGGCGTGAAGGAGCACTGGTACAGCAGCCTCAACCTCCTGCAGAACAACACCGACACCTCCAACCAGAGCCTTACCGTCTACCTCAAGGGCGATGGCAAGAAGACCAATCGTGACGCCGTCGGCACCATCGTGACCATCTGGACCGGTGGCAAGAAACAGGTTCGCGAGGTCATCGCACTCAACGGTGCAAGCCAGAGTGAGATGGGAGCCTTCTTCGGACTCGGCAAGTCCGGCAAGGTGGATCGCATGCAGGTTCGCTGGCCTTCCGGCAAGGTCCAGGAGTTTGCCAACCTGACCCCCGGACGGATCACCATCGAGGAAGGCGCGAAGAAGATCAGCAGCATCTGATCCTCTCGTTCGACTCGTCGACTGGCAAGAGGGAGCAGGCAACTGCTCCCTCTCTTTCATGGAGAGGATTTCATGGAGAGGAGAGGACATGCTTTCATGGAAAGGACACGCCGTGTGGAAAGATCGGCTTTTTCCGCTCGCCCTGGTCGTGGCGATCGTTGTGACCCTGTGGACGGTGGTGGTGCGTCGTAACGCATGGTCGCCGCCCCTGCAGCGGACTCGCCCCTCGCCGGTCGAGGAAACCGCCTTTCCCAGCCTCAGCCGTTCGCTTCCGGCCTCCACGCCGACAGATCCTCGATAAGCGCGCCTGGGAGGTCCGGCGGGAGAATCAGCCGGACCTCCATCGGGCCGCCCTCAGTCGGGAGCTTCAGGCGCTGCCAGTGCCAACCGTCCCCGGTGGGTGCGCCAACCGCGACTTCGCGTCCCCGTCGGTATGCCGCCAGGCGCGCGCCACGACCGCGGACCCAGACCCGCACTTCAGTGGCACCCTTCGGAATGGAAGCGAGCACCGACTCGGATTCGCGGACCACGGTGCGCGGGCCAAGGAGCACCTCGGAGCGAAAGGAGGCAAGGGGTCGGGCGGGGACGGCCAGCGAGAAGACCAGGATGCCGTCAGCGTACGCGGTCGGCTCGCCGTAAGCTGCCCGCAGCGCATCGAAAACCGCCGCTTTGAACAGCGTCACGCGGTCGGGATCGAAGGCGGTCGTGGCCACCTCGGCATGGAGTACAAGATGGCGGAAGCCCATCCCGGCCAGCGCTTCGATACCCGCGCGGTCCGGCGCTCCCCTGCCCGTCAACAAGAGACGGATCACGCTGTTCGAACGGCCCATCGCCGCGAGCCCAGACATGCTCGCGGGCCGCACGAAGTCGTAGTTGAGCATGGGGTGCACGTGCACGGTCTGAAAATAGAGCGCCTGACCGGTCTGGATCGTCGCGGGCAGGAACGGCACGTCGATCACGGCCTCGGTCGGTGGACGCGCGCGGAGAGACGTATAAAAGGACGGCACCACCGCAGAGGAGAGGGAGATGCGGTAGTGTGCTACGTGAACCACCCAGACTTCCAGCGCGCCGAGCGCGAGCAACCCGATGGTCAACAGTACGTTGGCTCCGGGGGTCGCAAGGCGAGGCAGGCCGTGTGCGGCGACCACGCTCAGGGCGAGGCAGGCCGCAAGAAGAAAACGCACCGGGCGTACTGCCGAGAGCGCGGGAATGGCATCATACAGCCAGCCCAGCGGGGACGGCCAGGGGGTGCCATTGAAGATCAACTGGGGTCCCGTGGAAAGCGCCAGAAAAAGAACCGCTGCAAGCGTCCATCGCAGCGGCGCTCGACCCAGCGTGGCGCCGAGCAAGGCAAGACCCAGCAGCAAGAGCCCGGGCAGGTTGTCCTTAAGAGCGCTCGGGCGGTGGCGGGCCAGCAATCCCCCAAAGTCGGCGCTGTCCACCAGCACGCCCCAGGTGGTCTTTGCGGCGAGGTCATGGTCGGTCATCCTCAACGGCATTTCGTGCATGTCCGGGACTTCGATCTCGCCGCGAAGGATTGCCCTGGCCAGCACGCTGTTGTACCCGGGGGTTGAGGTCTGGACCGCTACGCCAAGGGCACAGACGAACAGCAGAGCGGTCACCAGGGTGGCTCGGACGCTGAACCGGCCTGTCAACAGAATCGCCGTAAAGATGAGCGCAAACGCGCCCA
>VGFD01000465.1 GCA_016868975.1 Armatimonadota bacterium
ACAGCGTCGACAGCGTAATTCAATCACTTATCCGTCAATCACTTATCCGTTCGTTTGCCCCACTCGTCTGCGGCTCGGTGGACGGGCCTTCTTCGCTGCCCTGCCGCGGCGCTGCGTCCGCCAGGGGACCCACCTCGTGCTGCTCTGACGGGTACGCGCGAGGCTGCAAGGTGAAAGCGTGGCTGGCCCAGTTGCCGACCTGGTCGGTGCCGTCCCACAAGCGCTGTTGACCGAAGCGGTCCGCGGTGTGGTTGCCAGCACGGTCTCGGTCCACGAAGACCGCGTGGGCGCCGCTCCAGGCCACGCACGAGTCCTGGCCGTTGAGCGTGTGGGGATTCACGTGCACGGTCTTGTCCCCGAGCCCCAGGTAACGGGCGGCCCGGTCGGGATTGTAGCCGGAGTTGAGGCTTTGCAGGTGCCCCCAGTAGGAGCCGCCGTTCTCCATCTGGGCGCGCTTGCCGATGGCTCCGTAACACAGCGTGGCGTAGGCCTGCGCTTCCCCGCCGTTGCCTCGGAAATCGGACATGCTGTTGGCGAGGTCCATCTCCTGGCGGCTCAAGTTGAGGCGATAACCGTCCTGCATCGTAATGTCGTAACCGCCTCCCTCGGTGGCCTTCACCTCGTCGAACACCTTGTTGTCATAGCGGTCCATGGCGGCCTTGATGGTGGCCACCGAGGCGCAGTTGCCCTGGCCGCCCTGCCTCCATTCGGAATTGAACCCGCGGAAGTGCTCTGGATCCGATTGCAACGAGCGTTCCAGGAACGCCCGGTCGGCGTCGCTCCACTGGCGGTCGACGTTTGGAGGCGCACCCCATCCGCCACCGCCTCCGCCGTCCACTTGCGACCAGCCGC
The DNA here is from genome assembly GCA_016868975.1 of Armatimonadota bacterium. GTDB lineage: Bacteria > Vulcanimicrobiota > Xenobia > RGZZ01 > RGZZ01 > VGFD01. The sequence continues at coordinate 853 of VGFD01000465.1, forward strand.
CTCCGTCGGAGCCGTCGTAACCGCCACCGCTACCGAACCCGTCGCCGCCACCGCCGCCGAAGCCGTCGAAACCGCCACCCCCCAGGCCGCCGAGCCCGCCATCGCCCAGGCCGCCCGTGCCGTTGCCGCCCAGCGTGTCACCGCCGAAGCCGCCAAACCCATTTCCCAGCGCGCGCCGCAGCAGCGCCTCGACTTCCGGGGATATCCTCGCGCCTGCCTTGCGTGCTGCCTCGACGTCCTTGAGCAGCTGGTCGCGCGCCACGGAATCCTTCTTCGCGCCGTTTACGCTGTCGACGGCCGCGCGGTCTTGCTCATTGATGACCGAATCCGCCCCGGCCGCCAGTCGGCTGCTCCACATCTCGCTGCCGATGCGCTGGGCCAGTGCGTTCGACGCCCCGGCCTCGCCGGATTCTCGGGCTTCGTCAGACACAGTCATGCCGTCGCCAGGGCGCGCGGTCTGGGGTTGTGCAGCCGCCAGGGACCCGCCGCCAGCGGTCAAAAGGGGCGCGTCAACGCCGCCCGGCGCGGCTTCGCCGACCGGCGCCACGAAAGGTTTCGCCATTCCCAGACTCCTCTGCTATCCTCTGCTCCTCCCCCATCCCGACCGGCAGCCCGATGGAAAACAGGACGTTTTTCAACATTGTGTTAACCGGGTGAACGGATTGTAAACGGGTTTGCGCAAGCGGAGAGGAATTCAACGGCGCGTTGAGGCACTAGTCCGAAGTTCCTACAGGAATTTCGGTCTAGCAAGGAGCCAAGAGTATGTCCACTGTCAAGCGCCGCTCCCTCGACCTGCGCGACTTCGATACCCTGCTGGCCGACGTGGACCGCCTGCACGCGCAGGGTTATGATCGCGCGGGCAGCTGGAGTCTCGGCCAGTGCTGCACGCACCTGTCCAAATTCATCGAGAAGTCGACGCGCGGCTTCGAGGTCAAGGCGCCCTGGTCGCGCACTTCCACCGTGGACGCGTTGAGCGCGCGGGCCGCCGCGTGTCCTGGTCCGACACCAGCGCGGCCAGCCGTTTCCGCCGTCCCTGGATCCGGCACCTTCAGCACCAGCTTCACCACCCCGTCTCGCGCGAGCGGGGCGCTCACGTCCTTGAGCACCAGCGCCCCGCCCGGGACCCGGCCCGCCGCCACGTAAAGCCGCTGCGAGTAAAGTGGTTCGCTTCGCCCTGACGGCCCCTTTACTCCCAACGACCTCCCGCCAACAGCCTGAGCCCGCGAAGCGACGGCGACGGGGTGTTGCTGATCGCCTGACGCGACCCACCCGAGGATCGGCTGATACGACCCACCCTTTCAATAAGCGCCTGAAACGCGCCCCGTCCGAGGGGCCGGTTGACTCCCGAGCCAGTACGCGGCCATACTCTCGCCCTAAACCGCCCTAAACCGCATGAGGAGGGGCAGACACGGCCAGAGAGAGGCCGGGAGTGCATTCATATCGTGAGATCATCGTTCGCCTGCGGGCGAATGGGACGGCCTGAAAGAACTCTGGATCCGCGGCAATCTCATGATATCCGTGCCATCATGCGCGGGACGCGGGGATACCGGCACGCAGGCCGTGGTGTGTTGCTGCAAGAAGTAGGCACACGTGGACCACACCCGGTTTGTGGAACTCATGCGCGCCCTGCATACGCACGACGTGGAATACGTGCTGTTCGGCGCTGCCGCAATGGGGATGCACGGCGTCGTTCGCGCCACTGAAGACGTCGATCTCTTCCTGCGTCCCGCGATCGACAATGTTGACCGACTGAAGCGCGCCTTCAGGTTGGTGTGGAACGACCCGTGCATAGACGAAATTTCGGCCGAGGAACTGCTCGGCGACTATCCGGCCCTGCGCTATGGGCCTCCGGACGACGCCCTGTATGTCGACGTCGTGACGCGCCTCGGTGAAGCCTTCGGATACGACGATCTGGAGTGCGATGTCATACACCTTGGTGAGATTCCCGTTCGCACGGCTTCGGTGAGGACACTGGTCCGAATGAAGCGCGATACCGTGCGTGCGAAGGACCGACTGGACGTGGAAGCCCTCAGGGAACGTTTTGGAGAGGGTATTGAATAAATTGCCTGTGTGGAAATTTCGCAGCATTGAAGAAATGAACCAGGCCGTTGACGAGCGGCAAATGCCGCTGGAGGCACGCCTCAGGGCGGTCTGGTCGTGGGCCGGAGCGGTGGTTCCGCCGCTCGGTCCACGCGGTGTCGAGCGCTATCGCAGCGTCGAGGAGGCGGACGCGATACGGTCTGAGCGGGAGCGAATGCGCTCCGAGTCCCTGCGCCAACGTCGCGTCTGAGCATACGACAATACCCGCAAACCCGCGGTAAGCCCCTGAACCAACCGTCTCCCATCAATAGCCGCGGCGCGAAATCCGCGAAGTCGCAGGACACCACTTCGTAGCGCGTGCCGTTCTGCGTTCCTCGAAATACTCGGTGCTTGTGGCTCAGGTGCATGTGACCGTAAATGCACAGGTCAACCCGTAGCCTTCGATCAATTTGGAAAATTCCGTCTCCCGTCGATCCGACGACAGGGGGATCATGGTTTTTAGACCGCAGTGACGCGGTCTTGCCCTACTTATCCAGCGCCTGAAAGGACAATTTCAACCGCTCCTGCTCGCGCGCGTAAATCTTCGCGTCCTCCGGCGTGGGATCGGCCGCCGGCATCGACCAGTCGCGCGTCCGCAACTTCCCACGCCCCGGAAACCTTCGGCGAGCATCGCGTTGAGCATACCCATGTCCCAGCCGGCGGCGAGCAACTCTTCCAGCGTGTAGCCGCTCAGCGTGGGCCGCGCGAAATCCGGGAACTGCTGCGGGGAAAGCGGCCGCAGCCGCTTCTCGCCACCGGCCGCGGAGCCGTTTCCGCTTGCCTGGACCGTGTTCTCGCCAAAAATCGTGCGCGCGTCGTTGAGCAGCACTTCGGCCTTGTCGGCGTCGATCTGCCCGCTGCGGAACAACTCCTTGATGCGCGCCTCGACGTTGGCCTGGGTGAGCCCCAGGTTTTTCGCCATGGTCCGGATGTTCGCGGTCACTTTGGTGAAGTCATCGCCCGCGTTGGACATGGCCGCGTTGGCGAACATCATGGTGGCGCTCTCCGTGTAGAAATCCTTTTCGCCCACCACCGCGGCCGACAGCACCTGGGCCAACCCCACCGTGCGCGGCGTAATTTCTTTGTCCCAGGGCAGCGTGTAGATCTTGCCGGTCGTGTTGCCGGCAGCGTCTTTCACGTTCTCGCTGCCGATGTCAAAGGTCGAGCCGTCGGCCAGCTTGATCTTGAAATCCTGGTCGGCAAAGCCGGCTTGCTGCAATCCGGCGCGAATCTGGTCACGCTGTTGCTGTTCTTCACCCTTGCCGCCCCCGAACAATTTCTTGATGGGATCGGCCAGGAAGCTGAGACCGAAGGTGGGCAGCGCGAGCGCCGCTTCCTCGGTGAACGACAGCTCCTGCTTCGGATCGAATAATTTCGGCAGGCCAGAAATCGTGGCGTCTACCACGGTATTGACAATATTCGGACCGATGGCGCCGGCCACCGCGCCGGCAATATTACCAATGGGGGCTCCAGGGGGCGCCGAGGGCGACTCCCCCTGGATCAGACCACCGATAGTCGTGCCCACGCCGCCGAATTCGTTGGCGATGCCGGCCTGCGCGCCGGCCATGATGGCGGCGTTGTCGATGGTGAAGCCGGTGGCCGCGCCCACCGCCACCGCGACGGAGTTGGCCAGGGCCTGATCGGTGGCATCCCCGCCCAGCGCACCGGTGATCTGCGTGGCCGCCGAGCTGAGGACGTCGCCATTTTCCACGGGTTGCGCGGTCTTTTCCATGCCGGGATCA
>VGFD01000466.1 GCA_016868975.1 Armatimonadota bacterium
CCCATCATCGTGAACCTCACCGAGGTTCCGTTCATGGACAGCACCGGAATCGCCGCATTCCTCCGCACCCGGCAGGCGAATCACCACTCCGGGTCCCGTCTCATCGTGGTCACGCCGAGCCGCGACCTGCACCGTGTCTTGCAGATTACGGGGGTCAGCGACATGCTTACCCTGGTGGGCACCGAAGGCGAGGCGCTCGCGGCGCTTTAGGCAGGGCGCGCGCCTGTCGCCCGCCAATAGGGCGCTACCCTTTCCTCCCGGAGGCGCCCCATGTCGTTCGCACCCAGCGCACTTGACGGAGTCCTCGTCACAGACCTCTCCCGGGTAATGGCCGGACCGTTCGCCACCCAGATGCTCGGGGACATGGGCGCCGTCGTGCTCAAGATCGAGGCGCCCGGCGGCGGAGACGACTCGCGGAACTTCGCGCCGCCCTGGTGGGGGGGAGAGAGCGCCTACTTCCTGTCCGCCAATCGAAACAAGCGCAGCGTGGCCCTTGACTTGAAGTCTCCCGAGGGCGTCGACATCGTCAAGCGCCTGGCGCGCAAATCCGACGTCGTGATCGAAAACTTCCGTCCGGGGACGGCCGAGCGCATGGGGCTTGGCTACGAGGCGCTCTCGGCCGACAATCCGCGACTTGTGTACGTGACGATCTCCGGTTTCGGCATCACCGGCCCGGACAGCCAGCGGCCCGGCTACGACGTGCTGGCCCAGAGCATGGGCGGCATCATGAGCCTGACCGGCGTTCCCGATGGCGCGCCCGCGAAGATGGGCGTGCCGCAGGCCGATCTTATCACCGGCCTGTACGCGGTGATCGGCACGCTGCTTGCGCTGGTGTCCCGCGAGCGGACTGGCAAGGGCCAGCACGTGGACACCTCGCTGCTGGAGGGACAGGTGTCGCTGCTCACCTTCGCCGCCATGGGCCATTTCGCGACCGAAAAGCCTCCACGCCGCATGGGAAATCGACACTCCAGCATCGCGCCCTATCAGACCTATGAAGCATCCGATGGATATTTCACGGTGGCCGTGGGCAATGACCGCATGTGGCCGAAGTTTTGCGAGATTATCGAACGCGCGGAATTGGAGAAGGATCCGCGCTTTGCCACCAATCCGGATCGGGTGGATCATATCGACGCCCTGGATGAGGTGCTGCGCCCGATCTTCATGACCCGCAGGGCGGAAGAGTGGGTGCAGCGCTTCGACGCCGGCGGCATCCCGGCCGGGCCGCTCCTGACCGTGCCCCAGGTTCTCGAACACCCGCAGGTGCTGGCCCGCGACATGGTCGTGGAGATGGAGCACCCGACCATCGGGGCGATGAAGGCCGTGGGGAATCCGATTAAAATGTCGGCGACGCCGGCCCGCTATGATGCGGCGCCTCCGCTGCTTGGGCAGCACACGGAGGAGGTGCTGCAAGTGTTTCTCGACTACACTCCAGAGCAGGTCTCGGATCTCCGGACGCGCGGCGTCATCGTGCAGTGGCGCCCGCAGGAGGCCGCGGTTACTTGATTTAGCCCTGGAAAAATCGGAGACGGTCGCCGTCCGCGTCGAGGGCGACAAATTCTCGCAGTCCCCACGGTTGGGTGATCAGCGAGCCGCAGGGCAGCTCGGGGATGGCGTGTCCCAGCGCTACTGCCACGTCAGCGTGGTGGGGGGCGTCTCGCGGCTGGAAACCCACATTTCGCTGTCGCTCCGCAGGCGGAAAATCCGCGCCTCGGGATCGACTTCCACTGATTCGGGCTCGGCGGGCAAGGTCCATGAGAACGTCCCCTCGCGGGCGCCGACCGGGACGTTTCGCCGGTGGACCTCGCCGTCGCGCGTCTTCACCACCACGGGGACTTCCAGGTCGTAGGGCGCGCCGGTCTGCACCTGGCGTACCTTGCCCTCGATCGACCAGCCCCCGGGCACCGCATTCGCGCCGACCTGCTCCAGGGCCAGCGAGGGAGCGTCGCCGCGATCGAGCCACTGTGAGAAGAATCCACCAAGATCCTGGCCGGACGCGGTTTCGAAGGCTGACTGGGCGTCCTCCCAGGAGACGAACGAGGCGCGATTGTCTTCCACGAACGCGCGCATTCCCTTGAAGAACGCCTCGTCGCCCAGGCGGTCGCGCAGCATGTGCAGGACGTACGCGCCTTTGTGGTAGGCGACCAGGTTTTTTTCATCCCAGGGCTCGTAGGAGTTCACGTCGCGCACCGGCGTCGTCTCGTTGGCGCCGATGACGTCGCGCCAGCGATCCAGGACCGCGTGCCGGTCGCGCACGGCGATCGGTGAATCCACCGCGCCGCGGGTGAAGATATTGGCCGAGAATTCCGCGAAGGCTTCGTACCAGAGCCCGCGCTCGGTATAGCCGGCCAGGGCGCCGGCCCACCAGTTGTGGGACACCTCGTGGGACAGAAAATCGTCCAGGGTTTCGGCGTCGCGCAGCGTCGTCGGGTGAAACAGAATGATGCCCGGCGAGGCGTTGGCGCCCTCGCTCATGCTTTCCACGATGTCGAGGCGATCGTAGGGATACGGACCGAACAGCGGCTCGAAGAAATTGACCACGTCGCGGCTGCGGCGGATTAGCGCGTTGGCGTCCACGTCGCTGTTGGGGTACAGGAAGGCGCGGACGGGCAGCCCGCTCTGCTCGTCCCGCGTCACGTCGTATTGCGCGGCGGCGAGGGTGAGTCCGGAGCCGGCCCAGGGCGTGCGCCAGGTGTACGAGCGAAAATTGTCGCCTTCCCGCACGGACTGCTCGACGCCGGAGGCAGTGGCGCTCCACTCGCGCGGAACGGTGACCGTGAGGGTTGACTCGCCGTGCTCGCCCATGTGATTGGGGTGCCAGTAGCTCTCGTCGTACAGGTACACGCCGAGCTGGCCGGGGCCGTTTTCGGGCCCGGGGATGCGGCCGTCGTAGCGGACCCGCACGCGGGCCGGCTCGTTCTCGTGGCCGCGCAGGTCGACGCGCACCTTGTTGCCGCGGCGCGACACGTCGAGCCGCTCGCCGTTGAGGGTGACGTCGCGGAGGTTCAAGTCCGGATGGAGCCGGAAGCACACGAAGCCGTCGTTGGGGATGCGGCTTACGTCCATGCGGTCGTCGCCGGCCATGCGGCCGGTTTCCGGGTCAATGCGCACTTGCAGGTCGTGGGTGAGGCGGAACTGACCCGCGTTGAGGCGGCTGGTTTCCACGGCCGCGGTGGGCGAAGTTGTCGCGGGTGTCGCCGTGGGCGCGGCGACACCCGCGCGATCCAGGGGCTGCTCGGGGGCGGCGGCCGGCGGCGGCGTGGGAACGCAAAGCGGCGGGCGCGCGATGGGCGGCGCCAGGGACAGTCCCCAGCCTGCGATTGCAATAGCCACCTTCAGACCGAATCCTTCCATGCCAGTTTCGACCTGCATATCATAGCCGCTGGCGGGCGGTCTGGTGTTGCCGGTTTGTTGCCAGTCCGCAGGAGTCTCGGTTGACCTGGGCCAAGCCCCGCCGCATGTCGGAAGATGCGGCCAAGAAGGCGGCGGGATACGCCGCGGCAGGCTTCGTGAAGTCGGGCATGCGGGTCGGGCTGGGCACCGGCTCCACCGCCTTTTTTGCAGTGCAGGCGGTGGGCGAGGCGTGGCTGGCGGGCGCGCTCAGGGACCTGGTGGTGGTGGCCACCTCCGAGCGCACCGCGGCGCAGTCGCGCGGGTACAACCTGCCGCTGAAGGACCTCTCGGAGGTCGGCGCGCTGGATATCACCATCGACGGGGCGGACGAGGTGGACGATCACCTGACGCTGATCAAGGGGGCCGGTGGCGCGCTGCTTCGCGAGAAGATCGTTGCGTGTGCCAGCACGGAGATGGTGGTGGTGGTGGACCCCAGCAAGCTGGTGCAGCGCCTGGGGTCACGCTATCCGGTGCCGGTGGAGGTCGAGCCCTTCGGCTGGCAGGTCACCCTCCGCCAGCTGGGAACGCTGGGCTGCGAGCCGGTCCTGCGGCTGAACGCGGACGGCACGCCGTACCGCACCGACGGCGGGCACTACACTGTGGATTGCAGGTTCGCGGAAATTCCCGACGCGGCCGCCCTGGAGACCAGTATCAAGGCGTTTCCCGGCGCGCTGGAGTGCGGATTGTTCGTCGGTATCGCAAAGCGCGTTGTGGTGGGTGAGCCGACCGGGACGCGAGTGATAGGGTAGTGTTCGCTCCCAGTTTGCAGCGAACAACTTGAGAATGGCTTAAAATCGAGAGTTTTGTCGCGTCAGTCCGCTGTGCTTCGCTCCCACTTCGCGGCGAACAGTTTACGTGGCGGCCGGGGTTTCGAAGGTGTATTTTGTGCGGGACTTCTCGCTGTGCCGCTCGCGGGCCAGCGCGATGAGGCGGTCGCACAACTGCGAGTAGGGGAGACCGCTGGCTTCCCACAGTTTTGGGTACATCGAAATGCGCGTAAAGCCGGGCATGGTGTTGACCTCATTGAGGTACAGCCCGCCGCTGGGCTCGTGGTACAGGAAATCCACCCGCGACAGGCCGGCCAGGTCGAGCGCCAGGAACGCCTCGCAGGACAATTTTTGGATGCGCTCGCTGACCGCATCGGGAATTTCCGCCGGAATAAACAATTTGCTGTCGTCCTTGAGGTATTTCGCCTCGTAGTCGTAAAACTCGTTGCTGGGGACCACCTCGCCCACCACCGAGGCTTCCGGGCGATCGTTTCCCAGC
>VGFD01000467.1 GCA_016868975.1 Armatimonadota bacterium
GACGGCGGATGACGCGGCCGGACTGCTGTCCGAGCTTGAATCATTGGGCCGCGATATTTCCAGCGGCGCCCTCGCGGTCCGCCGCGACGACGGCGGCCTTGCGGTGTCGTTCGTGGCCTCCGATGCGGAGTCGGCGCTGCGCATGATTGACGAGGCATCCGAGGGACTGCGCGCGGATCCGTCCCGTGCGCTCGACGGTCCGGCGTTTTATTCTCCGGATCCGCTGGGCGCGCGTGCGGATATTGCCTTCGTCTATCCCGGTTCGGGCTGTCATTTTCCCGGCATGGGCCGCGGGCTCGCCGCCGCCTGGCCGGAAATCTGCCGCCGCCTGGATGCCGCCACCGATCGCATGGCTTCGCAATGGATGCCGCGCTGGTACGGCCCCTATCGCTCGCGCTGGTCGGAAGGCTGGGAGCGCGAGGCGATGGCGGCGATCGAGGCCGATCTGCACCGCCCGCTTTACGGTCAGGTGACGTTTGGAATTCTGGCCTCGGACGTGGCGCGTCTGCTGGGCGTGACGCCGCAGGCCGCCATCGGCTACAGCCTGGGCGAGTCGTCGGCGCTGTTTTCAATGAGGGCGTGGGAAGGCCGCGACGAGATGTTCAACCGCATGCAGCGCTCGGGGCTGTTCCGAGATTTGCTGGCGCGCCCCTGGAAGTCGGCGCGCCAGGCGTTTGGAATTTCCGAAGACGCGGACTGGACCTGGTGCGTTGCGGTCGTGAACCGCCGGGCGGATGAAGTGCGCGCGCTGCTGTCGGAATTTTCGCAGGCATTCTTGTTAATTGTCAACAGCGACGACGAGTGCGTGATCGGCGGTGAGAAAGCGCAGGTCGAAGCGCTGGTGCGGCGCTTGAAGTGCGGCTCGTTCGTGCTGGAGGGCGTGCCGTCGGTGCACTGCCGGGCGCTGGAGCCGGTGGCCGATGAATATCACGATTTGCACGTCCTGCCCGTGGTAGCACGGCCGGTGCGGTTTTACGGTGGGCACGACGCGCGCGCCTTCGAATTGACCAGTGAAAATGCGGCTGGCTCGATTCTGCAAAGTGCGCTGCACGGCCTCGATTGGCCGGCCACCATCCGCAAAGCCTACGACGACGGCGTGCGGATTTTCGTGGAGATGGGCCCGCAGGCGTCGTGCACGCGGATGATCAAGCGGATCCTGGCCGGACGTCCGCACTTCGCGCGCTCCATCAGCGTGGCCAGCGAGGACGAGGAACTGAGCGTGGCGCGGCTGGCCGCGGCGCTCATCGCGGAGCGCGTGCCGGTGTCGCTGGACGCGCTGATCCGCCGCGCGCCCGCGGTCGAGGCCCATGTTGACCGCGTGGTCACCGTGCCGCTGGGGACGCCCCTCGGACCGCTGCCGCAGATGCCGTCCACGCCGTCGCAGCCGACCCTCCCGCCCGTCGCGGCGTCGGGTCGAGCGGTGGGCCCGACTCTCCCGTACGTCGCGGCGTCGGGTCCAGCGGTGAGCCCGACCCTCCCGTCCGTCGCGGTGTCGGGTCCAGCGGTGAGCCCGACTCTCACCCACGTTGCGGTGCTGGACGGGTACAAGTCGGAGCTGGTGGCGGCTTCGGCCACGGTGGCCTCGGCGCACGAGATGTTCTTGCGCACGCAGGAAGTCGCGCTGACCGCGATGGCCAACGCGACGGCACTGCAATCCCGCCTGTTGCAGGCGATGGCGGTCGCCGGACCGGCCACCGCGGCCGTCGCGCCGCCCCCGGCCGCGGTCGCGTCGCCTTCCGTCGTGCAACCAGCGCTTGACCGCGAAATGTGCCTCGAATTCGCGCGCGGCTCCATCGCCCGCGTGCTGGGCGCCGCCTTCGCCGAGGTGGATGGTTTTCCAACGCGCGTGCGCCTGCCCGACGAGCCGCTGATGCTGGTCGATCGCATCATGGAAATTGACGGCGAGCCGTGCTCGCTGTCGCACGGTCGCGTGGTCACCGAGCACGACGTCCTTCCGGGTGCCTGGTATCTCGACCAGAGTCGCGCTCCAGTCTTCGTTAGCGTGGAAGCCGGTCAGGCGGATCTATTCCTGTCTGGCTATCTGGGCATCGATCTGGCCACCCGCGGCGAGCGCGTCTATCGCCTGCTGGACGCCACGGTCACCTTCCACCGCGGCCTCCCGGTGGCGGGCGAGGTCATCCGCTACGACATCCGCATCCTCCGCTTCGTGCGCCAGGGTGACGCGTGGCTGTTCTTCTTCGAGTTTGACGGCACCGTCAACGGCCAGCCGCTGCTCACCATGCGCAACGGCTGCGCGGGATTTTTCACCTATGAGGAAATCCACGATTCCCGCGGCATCGTGCTCACCGACGAGGAAATTGCGCCGACTACGGGGCGTGTGAATGGCTGGCAAGCGCTGGTCGCGACCGCGCATAACGAATCGTACGACGACGCTCAAGTGGCCGCCCTGCGGGCTGGCGATCTGGCGGCCTGCTTCGGACCGCAATTTGCCCGCCTGCAAAACCCGGTGCGTCTCCCGGAAGGCCGTCTGAAATTATTCGACCGCGTGCTTGCGCTGGAGCCGGGCGGCGGCCGCTACGGCCTCGGCAGCGTCCGCGCCGAGGCGGATATTCATCCGGATGACTGGTTTCTCACCTGCCATTTCGTGGACGACATGGTGATGCCCGGCACCTTGATGTACGAGTGCTGCGCGCACGCGCTGCGCTTTCTGCTGATGCGCATGGGCTGGATCGCGGAGCAGGGCGAGATCGCCTGGGAGCCGGTGCCGGGAAATTCAGCGGTATTGCGCTGCCGCGGTCCGGTCACCGTGCACACGAAAAAGGTCGCCTACCACGTGGAAATCAAGGAGATCGGCTACAATCCCCACCCGTACGTGATCGCGGATGCGCTGATGTATGCGGACGGCAAGCGCATCGTGCGCTTTGTGGACATGAGCCTGCAGATGACCGGCATGACCCGCGAGCGCCTGGAGGCCGTCTGGCCGCGGAAGCGCGCGCTCTACGATCACGAGAGCATCTTGCAGTTTGCCGTTGGAAAGCCGTCCCTGGCGTTTGGCCCCACCTATGCCGTGTACGATGAGGAGCGCCGCTGCGCGCGGCTGCCCGGTCCGCCCTACATGTTTCTCGACCGGGTCACGGAGGTGGGCCAGCCGCCTTTCGTGCTGACGCCGGGCGGGTGGTTTGAGGCCGAGTACGAAGTGCCGCCGGACGCCTGGTATTTCGATGCCGACCGCGGCCTGGCCATGCCGTTTGCGGTGCTGCTGGAGGCGGCGCTGCAACCCTGCGGATGGCTTGCTGCCTATCTGGGGTCGGCGCTGAACAGTCCGGTCGATCTGAAATTCCGCAACCTGGGCGGCACTGCCATTCAGTACGAGGAAGTACTTCCCAGCGCCGGTACGCTGCGAACGAGGTTTCGCCTGACCGGCGCTTCCGAAGCCGGCGGCATGATTATCGAGAATTTCGATTTCGACATGACGTGCGGCGGCCGTCCGGTGTATCGTGGCACGACAGTGTTTGGATTCTTCTCGGCGGCGGCGCTGGCCAACCAGATCGGCATCCGCGATGCCGCCGAGCGGTCCTGGACGCCGTCGGTCGAGGGCCGCGCGTGGTCCCTGGAGCGCGTGCCGCCCATGACCCCGGACGATCCGGCGCGCGTGCCGGGCGCGCCGGCGTGCATGCCGTCCGGCTCCTGGCTGATGCTTGACGAAATCGAGTCGTGGATTCCCGACGGCGGCCCCCACGGCAAGGGCTATATCCGCGGCGCGAAGAACGTCAATCCCGACGATTGGTTCTTCAAAGCGCACTTCTACCAGGATCCGGTAATCCCCGGCTCGCTGGGGCTGGAATCATTTATCCAGTTGCTAAAAATTGTGATGTCAGACCGCTGGCCGGAGTTGGCCGCGACCCATCGCTTCCAGCCGGTGCTGGGCGGCGAGCACACCTGGCTGTACCGCGGCCAGGTCATTCCCACCAACAAGCGCGTGATCGTGGAGGCGTACATTCGCGAGTCGCGCGACGCCACCGTGGTGGCCGACGGCTTCCTCCAGGTGGACGGCCTCACCATCTACGAAATGCGCGACTTCGCGCTGCAGTTGGTCCCGCAATCGAATTGACTGAGGGGCGCATCGGGGCGCTGCCGATCATTCTGGGCGTCATCGGGGCGAAAGAAGGTCAAAATGATCGGCAGTGGCCTGGCTGGCAGAGCGATGCGTGTGGTCTGCAGGTCTTCGCACGAAGGGAGCCGTAGGTCGCGGCATGATCGTCCACCTCGTTGACGGCACCTATGAGTTGTTTCGCCACTTCTACGGCCTGCGCCGCGGGAAGATGGCGAAGGACCCGCCCCTGGGCGCGGTGGCCGGCGTGCTGGGCACCGTCCTGCAGATGATCGAGCAGGGGGCGACCCACGTGGGAGTGGCCACCGACCACGTGATCGAATCGTTTCGCAACGACCTCTGGGCCGGCTACAAGACCGGCGCCGGCGTTGACCCCGCCCTCGCGGCGCAGTTTGGGCCGCTTGAGGAGGCCCTGGCCGCGATGGGCGTGACGGTGTGGCCCATGGTGGATCTGGAAGCCGACGACGCGCTTGCCTCCGCTGCATTTCTGGCGGCGCGCGATGAGGCCGTGGAAAAAGTCGCCATCTGGGCCAACGACAAGGACCTCGCCCAGTGTGTGCGGGGCGACCGCGTG
>VGFD01000468.1 GCA_016868975.1 Armatimonadota bacterium
CGTTGACGGCGAACACAGCAACCCGATCGGGATCCACGACGAACAGGCGGCCCTCCCCATTGCGGGCGATTCCGCTTGGAAAGGTGAAGGCCGGCCCCCGCCCGCGCGCACCGGCGCGGGACAGCACCGTGGTCCCGCCGGACTCTGGATCCAACCGCAAAATTGCGCGCGCGCCCTCATCGGTGAAGAGAATTTCGCCATCCGGACCGGCGAGAGCGAACTGGGGAGTGCCCAGGTGATTGACCGAACGGACGCCGGGCGTAGTCGACGGCGCCGGAGCGGGCAGCCCCGCGGAAGAGCGGCAACCCGTCACGCACAGGGACACGACGAGCAGCACGGCGCGCCCTGTCCGCTGCCAGCGGCAAAATCGGTCAGACATGGCCCTGGGATTATACCAGCCTGCTGGCCACGCTTCAAATGCGCGGAAGCACTGCATCCAGGATCTACCCGGAGGGGCGATTTAAGTGCCCGCTCTTTTTTGGTATGTTCGCTCGGATGGAACCCTTCAAGGCCCTGGCCGCCACGCTTTTCGCCCTGCTGGCGGCAACCTTGTGGCTCACCGTCGGAGGCCACGCCCTCAGCGGGACGCCTTTCCTCCGCAACCCGCCCCGGCCGGAGGCGACGTCCGACCCGCGGGACGCGCGCTTCCTGGACCTTTTTCATCTTGGCTGCCAGCAGGCCGCCAGCGGACAGCAGGCGGCCGCCCTCGCCACGCTGCGCCGTGCCGCGCATGAGGCGCGCCCGCAGGACGCCCAGAGCATTTCGAACTGTAACCTGTTGCTCGCCATCTTGAGCATGGAGAATGGCCGCCGCAAGGACGCCAGGAGCCACCTCCGCGCGGCCCGTCGAACGCTGAGCGACGGGCCGCGAAACCTGTCCCACGATGTGGCGATTCTTGCGGAAACAATCTGGTTCGAAAGGCCGCTGGATGTGGCCTCGCTTGCCGCGAAGCCGCGCGACGCGGCCGTCCCGGCGGCGTATGCCGCCCACCTCGAGAGCTTCGCCCGGCACTGGAACGCGCGCGACTGGCCGGCCGCGGACGCGGACCTCGAGATGGCCATCCAGCAGCTTGGGCGGAACGAAAATGTCCAGGACCGCGCGCGTTTCGACGTCCTGGTGCGCCCCCCGCTGATCGGGCTCCTCACCGTGCTGCGCGGTGACCTCTCCGCGCGCTGCTCGCGGGACGTGGCCTCCACCAATTTCTACCTGGACGCGATGGGGGTGCCCTCGGTGAAGGCGGCGGCCCGTCAGCACCTGGGGCGAGAAACGACCCGCGCGAAGGACGCGCGGCTCGACAGCCAGGCCCTCCTGGCCGGCGTCGATCAACTGTTGCGCACCCGGTCGCCAGTGCTCCCGTCCAACCAGATGTCTCGACTGTTCGTGCTGCTCGAAACCATCGACGAATGGGAGCAATCCATCCTGGAGTTGGAGGACGACATGTGGAGCGTCTTCACCCCCGCGCAACGGCGGCCCATCGTCGCGGCCATCCGGCGCATGCGCGAGACCCGGACCTGGCAGGTGGGGCTGCCCCGGCCGGCGTCGGTGTACATGGAGGCCGCCATCCGCCTGGCGGAGCGCCGCAGCGGGGTGGAGAGGCCGCCGACCGTGGAATGGACGTCGGAGGGCGACACCGACAGGCCGCTGGAGGCACTCACGGCGATTGATGGGCAGCCGTACGAAGTGGCCTGCGTGCTGCCGCGGCTCGATCGGGCCGGGACTGTGCAACTTGACCAGGAGCAGTGGGAGCAGCTGCTGGAGTGTTTCACTCTCGTGGACGGAGTTGAGAAGAAGCTCCTTCAGGCCTACGTTCGGCTGGATCGGATGTTTGACGAAAGCCAGATAATGGCGCTGGAACAAACGCTCCTGCAACTTCCTCCCCCCCACAACGACCTGCAGCAACACGTGCGCGACGTCTTGCGCACGCTGCGGGCCAGAAAAGCGGGTGCAGCTCCGTCGCCGTGATCTGGCTCCGCATCGTCTTGCTGCTGGCGCTCACCACCTTGCCGGGCGGCTGCATGGCGCGGGCCACGGCGCCCGCCCGGCAAGTCGCCGAGCCGGTGATGCGCGCGGACGAAGAAATCCGTCCGGTGGGGGTGGTGTGCGCGGGACCGGAGAACCTGTACGTGGCCGACTCCTTCTTCCCCTCAATTCTGCGGGTCAATCTGCGCGAGGGCAGCCGCCACGTCGTGTCCCACAATCGGCAGCGCGGACGCGGCCCGAATCTTGTCCGGCCCACCGCAATCTGCCTGCTGGCCGACGGTCGGCTGGCGGTCTCCGATGCCGGCAGCAAAGCCGTTCTTTGCGTTGATCCGCAAACCGGGGATCGGGTGCTCCTCTCTGGCGCCCACCAGGGAAGCGGCCCTGCTCTTCGAGAGCCGGCCGGTCTGGCCGCGGCACCCGACGGGCGCAGCCTGCTGATCGCCGACTCGGCGCGATCCGGCTTGACGCGCGTGGACCTGGCCAGCGGCGACCGCACCTTTCTCCCCTGTGACGATGCGGCCCAGGGCCCGATCTTGCGGGAGCCCTGCGGCCTGGCCATCCTGAAAGACGGATCGGTTCTGGTGACTGATCCGGGCAGCGGCCGCATGGTCAGCATCAAGCTCCCGCAAAAACGCCGCCTGGAAGTGTCGCCCACCGAAGGCCTGCGCGGCATGCCCTGGGGCGAGCTGCGTGGCCTCGCCGTCGCCCCGGACGGTTTCGTGTTTGCCGTTGACCGCCTGATGAACGCCGTGGTGCGCGTCGATCCGCGGCGCTCCAGCGGCGTCGTCGTCTCCGGGCGTCGGCGCGGGGTGGGTCCTTTCATGAAGCGGCCGGAAGCCGTGGCGGTGGGATACGGCGGCCGGCTGTACGTGGCCCTGCCCGAAGCCGGTACCGTCGTGGCAATCGATACCGCAACCGGCGACCGGGCGCCGGCATTTGCCAGCAAAGACCCGGAGCCGGAAGAGGACGGCGCGAATACGCCGGTCGGCGGCGAGGACGAGGTTCAACTCCCGGAGAGCGAGATGCGCTCCCTGACCAACGGCCAGGGGAACTCCATCGTGCTCGCGGATCGCGGCTTGCGGGCCCTCTTCCAGGTGGATGCCAGCAGCGGCCGCCCCACCCTGCTGTGGCGGCTGCCCCCGAAGGCGCCGGCGGGCGACCTCGTCGGCCTTTCAGGGATTGCGATGGAGCGCGCCGGCACGATCGTCGCCGTGGACGAAGCCACCGGCTCCGTTCTGCGCCTCACGCCCGGCCAGAGCAGTTACACGCTGGTCTCGCGCGCCGGGGTCCGGGGAGGGGGACCCGCGCTACGCTTTCCCAACGGCATTGAGGTCGACACCGACGGCTCGCTGATCGTGGCCGATGAGGGACGCAAGGCGGTGGTGCGCGTCAACCCGCGCAGCGGTGATCGCGCCGTCGTCACGCGCAACGGGGAAAGGGGCAGCGGCCCTCCGCTCCGCAAGCCCAACCTGGTCGCGGTCATGAAGGACGGGTCCATTGCCGTGACGGACGACATCGAGGGGAGCGTGCTGCGCGTCCACCCCGACAGCGGCGACCGCAGCTTTCTTTCCGCGGCCGGCCGGCGGGGTGGAGGCCCCGCCCTTGGCTCCCCCTTCGGGGTTGCGGTCGAGCGGGACGGATCGCTGATCCTCACCGACGAATTCAAACGCTCAGTGTATCGCGTCGACCCCCGCAGCGGCCAGCGGTCGCTGGTCTCCGGTGCGGGCCGCGGCGACGGCCCCGCCCTGCAGTGTCCGGTGGACGCCGCGGTGGCCCGGGACGGTGGGATCCTGGTGCTGGACGTGGACATGGAGAACGTGGTGCGGGTCGACCCGCGCAGTGGGGATCGCCGCTTGCTGCTCAAGACGCCGGTGTGGCTGGAGAACCTGGAGCAGGGGGGGCCAGAGGGCGCCGAAGGCGCCTCCCCCTGGATCAGATCCACGGAGACCCCGTGAGCGGCCGCTCGCCCTGGCTGGCCATTCTTCTGGTGGCCGCCCTTGCGGGCGCCCTGGCCGAAGCCGGAGAGGCGTCCAGGCCGCTCCGAACGCGACGCAATCCCATCGATGGCGCCGAGATGATTCTGGTTGGGGCCGGCTGGTTCTGGATGGGCAGTGAAACCGGCGCGGAAGACGAGTCTCCGCGCCGCCGGGTCTACGTGGATGACTTCTACATCTATCGCTCCGAAGTGACCAACGCGCAGTTCGAGCGCTTCGTGCGCGCCAGCGGAGTCAAGCGCGAAGTGTGGCGGGCGCGCGCCACGGCGGCTCGCAGACAACATCCGGCGGTGGAGGTCACCGGGTGGATGGCCGCCGCGTATGCCCGCTGGGCCGGCGGACGCCTGCCCAGCGAGGCGGAGTGGGAAAAGGCGGCGCGCGGCACCGACGGGCGCACCTACCCGTGGGGCAACCGCTGGGATCGCCGGCGCTGCAACTCGGACGAATCCGGCCTGCGCGAGACCGCCCCGGTCGGCTCTTACCCTCGCGGAGTCTCTCCCTACGGGGTGGAGGACATGGCCGGCAACGTCTGGGAGTGGACCTCGAGCGACTTTCTGCCCTACCCGGGAAACAAAGGCCAGAATGACAGCTTCGGGCGCCGCTATAAGGTTCTGCGGGGCGGCTCCTGGCTGTACGACCCCTGGCAGTGCCGCACCACCGTGCGGCGCGGGG
>VGFD01000469.1 GCA_016868975.1 Armatimonadota bacterium
ATATTCGAAGTGTTCCGGGAAGTGCTCGAAATTCATCACCGGCCCCGGCTGGTAGGCGTCGTACAGGCGCTTGTAGGCACGTCGGCTGACCTCTTCCGGGAGCCCGTTGTAATTCAGGAACTCGTCGTGCACCAGGGCCTGCTCGATGGACAGCCAGCGCAGGTGCTCGACCTCGCTCTTGATGATCCCGCTCTTAAGACCCTCCTGGTACACCGTGGTCCCGGGCATCGCCGAGAGATATTTCACGCGGGTGATGTGGTTGTGCTCTTCGGCCCACTGGCAAGCGTGCTCCAGGGATTCCTCAGTCTCGCCGGGCAACCCCACGATCATCAGGCCGCCGAAGCGCACGCCGGAATCGAAGGTGTTGTACATTGCCTTCAGCGTGATGTTCTCACTGGAGCCCTTGCGCGCTTTCTTGAGGATTTCCGGCGACAGCGACTCCACGCCGTACAGGGAAATGTCGCAGCCGCTGTCCTTCATGGCCTTGAGGACTTCGGGATCCACGTCCGCGCAGCGCGTGAGGCAGGTCCAGCCGATGTTGAATTCCTTGATGACCTCGCAGATCTCCAGGGTGCGCTTCTTGTTCGAAGTGAACGTGAGATCCACGAAAAATACGAAATTGACGTTGTAGTGGTCCTTGAGATATTGCAGGTCGGCGCGGAATTTCTCGGGCGACTTTTCGCGGAGCTGCGGGGTGGTGCGGTAGCAGAACGAGCAGTCCATCTTGCACCCGCGGCTGTGCGACGAGATGACCTGGGGCTGCATCCCGCGCGGTCCCAGGGATTGGGGCCAGAGCGACAGGTTCTGCGGCGGCAGGAAATCCAGGTCCGGCGTCTGGCCGCGGGGCGCGTTGCGGTGTACCTGCCCGTCGCGGTCCCGATACCAGATGCCGCGGACGTCCTTCAGGCGGCTGTCGACGTTTCCGCTTGCGTACGCCTCCATGACCTCCAGGACGGTGATCTCGCCCTCGCTGATGACCGCCACGTCGACCGGTAGCTCGCGCATGAACACGTGCGGCACCGAGGTGACCAGCGAGCCGCCCAGCACGATGGGCAGGTCCGGGCGCGCTTCCTTCACGGCCGTGACGAGCTGCTCGACGAACGGGTAGCAATCCTCGTAGGTGGCGATCCCCAGGACGTCGCAGCCCTCCATCACCTCGGCGTAGGCCTCGGCCAGCGGGTCCTGGCGGTAGCGGGCGTCGATGATACGGACCGGGTAGCCCGCGTTGTGCAGCACGCTGGCGATGTAGGTGACGCCTTCGTAGGGGGAGGCCAGGAAGAACTCCCAGCCGCGGGGCATGGTGAACGGCGAAGGGCCGACCACGATGGAGAAGCGCGGCTTCGTCTGGTCGGTGGACTCCGGCGCCAGTCCCTGCTGTTTGATCTGGTCCATGTAGTGCTGGTCGATGGGCGTCGCCGCCTTGGCGTACAACATCGGATCCAGGCTCCACTTCATGGCTTTGAGTCCGTCCTCTCGGGCCCGCGGGGTTCTCGGAACGCGCCGGCGCAGGCGAATCTTTTGATAGATCCCCATTATAGCGCGCGACTTGAACGAGAACCAAGGGGAAGTCCGGCCGGCGCTCTGTAATCTTTCCCCATGCGAGCCTGGGCCCTGGCGTTGGCGGTCGGCGTGCTCCTCCCCCTGGCGGGCTGGATCGCCGACGGCTGCCAGGGATTGCTGGGCTGGAGCGGCGTCGGGCGCGGCGAGTTCGAGTCGTGGGCCACCGTGGAGTACTGGCTTCCCATCCACGTTACCCGCCGCGCCGCCGAGGTCGGCTGGGTGTGGGCCTTCCTGGCCGCGCCCGCCCAGATGAACATTGGCAACGGGCTCGACGCCTGGCTGACCTCGATCCCCGCCAAGGCCCTGTTTGGAGTGGTGGCGGGGCACAATCTGCGGGTGGTGCTCGTGCTGCTGGCCAACGCCGTCGGCGGAATGGTGCTGGGGCGCGTGCTTGCCCCGGGGGCGCAGTGGACAGCCGCGGCCCTGGCGCTGGCCCTGGCGCTGAACCCGCTCACCCTGTGGGACGTGGCGGAGTCCCGGTTCGCGCAGGCCCTGGTGGCGCCGATGTTCGTGTACCTGGCGGCGCTGCTGGTGCTGGCGCGGGAGCCGAGCCGCCGGCACGCGGTCCGGGCGGGGATTGCGCTCGGGGTCACCGGCGTGTTCTACTGGTACTGGGGGATGTTCGTCGGGCTGCTGGGGATGCTCACGGTCGTGGCGACCCGCGACCGGCGGCTGCACTTGACGCATCTAGTGCTCGGGGGGGTGGTGGCGCTGCCGTTTGCGGCACCGTTCGCGTTCAACCAGGTTGTGGACAAGCCGTACGGAACGCGCTTCCCACCACTGGCCGAGATCCGGGTGCCCATCGAGGGGATGCTCGGGCCGCCCGGGCCTGGACTGATGGTGTCGCAATCCGTCGACCTCGCGGAGCCGTTGACGCAGCGCGGAGGGCCCGCGGTCTGGTGGCCCTGGGTGGGCCTCGCTGTCGCCGGCCTTGCGGTAACGCTGCGCAAGCGAGGTGGCGCGCTGGAGCCAGTGGTTGCCGTTCACGCCCTGTGCCTGTGGGTGCTCGCGCTCGGTCCTTACCTCGTGTGGCAAGGCGCGCCGCGGGACGTCGCGCTGCCGTTTCAGGCGTGGTACCAGTACGTGCCCGCAATGTCCCGGTTCAACTGGCCGGGGCGAATGCTGGTGCCAGTGTTTATCGACCTTGTGGTGCTGGCCGGGCCACTCCTTGTCAGCGCGCGCGGCGCCGCGGCCGCTGTGGTGGCGTTGGCACTCTGGTCGCAAGGGATGACGGGCCTCTCGCTGACCCACGTGCCGGTGCGGGTGCCCGCGTTCTACCGCAATCCGCCGGGCGACGGCGGGATTATCGAGGCCAGCCTGCCGTGGAACAGCAGCGTCGCGGGGTGGCACCAGTCGTGGCATGGCCGCAAGTCCCTGGGGACCATGGAAGACACGCTTCTTGGAAACCGCGTGCGGTACGCAATTGAATGCATTCGTAACCGCCAACCGCATGTTCGCTTCGGCAGGCATGACGTAGCCGAGCTGCAAGCCGCCGGCTATCGATGGCTTGTCGTGCTAAACATTGACCCGAACGTTGACGCGCTGAGGAAGACGTTCACTGAAGGTTTGCGCGCTGCTCCCGCGTTCCGCGACAACGAAGTTACCGCCTGGGACCTCACCCGCGTAGAAAGCAAGACGCCGTGATCGACATCCACGTCCACTATTTCCCCCAGCCGCTGTTCGAGGCCATCTGGCGGTTCTTCGAAACGCGCGGCCACGGTCTCTGGCCCATCCACTACAAATTGCACGGCAAGGCGCACGTGGAAACGCTGGTTTCCTTCGGCGTGGAGCGTTTCACCACGCTGGTCTACGCCCACAAGCCGGGCCTCGCCGACTACCTGAACGCTTACGTGCTGCAAGCCGCTAGCGCGGACGCGCGCATGCTCCCCTTTGGCACTATTTTCTGCGGCGACGGCGAGGTGCGTCATCGCGCCCGCCGCATGTTCGAAGAGGACGGGTTTCTCGGCATCAAATTGCACCCGTTCGTGTCCGGCGAGGAAGTCGATGACCCGCGATTATTCGACGCCTACGAGATCATGGAAGCACACGACAAAGTCTTGATCTGCCACACCGGCTCCGGCCCCGTTTACGACGCAAAGGACGGCGCCGACCGAATCTCCCGAGTCCTCACGCAATTTCCCCGCCTCAAGATCGTGGTGGCCCATTGCGGCGCGTTCGAATACTGCCATTACGAAGCCCTCGCCGAAGAGCATCCCACCGTACACTTCGACACCGCCATGAATTGCGTGCACACGCCGGTATTCCCCAACTCGTGCCCCGGCCGGGAATTCTTCCTGCGCTTCCAGGACCGCATTCTGTACGGCAGCGACTACCCCAACATCCCGTATCCCTACGACGAGCAGTTGAAATCGCTCCGCGCGCTCCAACTGGGCGAAGCGGTCGAGCGCAAGATATTCCGGGAAAACGCCGAACGGCTGCTCGCCTTGCCGATTTAGCCACGCCGTGGCTAAATCCATCCGAGTTTAGCCACAGCGTGGCTAAATTCGACGCAATGAAGCCGACCGGCGGCTAAAGCTAAATTCCAGCGTGGGGCGGGTGGGCCGTGAGGCGTGGGCCGTCCGCGGCAAATAGGTGAAAGGTGGCTAGCTCGCGAACCACGACAACGTGATCTCCCCCGCGGTCCGCGTTCGGCTGGTAATGGTGCTGGTTCTGCTGGTGGCCGGCCTGCGCCTGGAAGGTCAGCCCTGGTGGTGCGCCTGCGGCGGCCTGTCCCCCTGGTCCGGGGACATCTGGAGCGCGCACAACTCCCAGCACCTGTTCGATCCGTACAGCTTCTCGCACTTGCAGCACGGGCTGGTGTTCCACGCCCTGTTGCACTTTCTGGCGCCGCGGGTCCCGCTGGGACATCGCCTGCTGCTCGCGGTGATGCTCGAAACCGGCTGGGAATTGCTGGAAAACTCGCCGATAATCATCAACCGCTACCGCGCGGTGACGATTTCGCTGGGCTACACCGGCGACACCATCCTCAACTCGCTCGGCGACGTGCTCTCCTGCACGCTGGGATTTCTGTTGGCCGCGCGCCTGCCCGCCTGGGGTTCGATCGGGATATT
>VGFD01000470.1 GCA_016868975.1 Armatimonadota bacterium
GCCGAGCACAATCACGCTGGCCGTGTGGGTGAAGGTGACCACGGCGCCCAGCAGGAGCGCCTGTCCCACGGTGCCGCGCGAGCCCACGAGATACGCCGCGACGACGGTCTTTCCGTGGCCCGGCGAGAGCCCGTGCAAGGCCCCGAGGACGAACGCGACGGCCAGGGCGCCGGCCAGCATCGTCTCGGGATTGAGGAGCTCCGCAAGGGTGCCTGGCTTCGAGGCGGTCTTCCCATTTCCCATGGTCACGCTGCGCGCGGTCGGCGTGAAGGCGAAGGTGGACAGGCCGTCGGCCAGCTCGAAGGTGGTGACGCAGCGCGCGGCCGGCGCGTCGGGGACGAAGAGGTCGTACTCCATGCGCACGCCGTCCGGCGCGCTGTCCCAGGCATAATCAAGGGTCAGGGTGGTGTGCGTGCTGCGCGGCGCGGCGGCCTGAGCCAGCACGGGGGGCGCGTCCTCGGCGGCGACGGCTTGGAGTCGGGCGGGGCGGCCGGCGGCGTCCTGCAAGTGGATGCGCTGGCTCACCAGGCCACGGAGCGCTTCGGCGTGCGCGGCGGCCTCGCTGGAGGAGAGGTGGCCGTCGCGGTTGTCGTCCATGCCCGGGAGGAGGCCGGTGGGCAGCGTCAGGCTCACGTGGATGTCTGACCCGTCCTGGCTCACCTCGGCGACGGCCAGATCGGCCCAGTGCGCGAAGGCGGGCAGGGGCGCGAGCAGCAAGAGCAGCACCAGCAGCAGGCGTGTCATGGAGGGGCGGGACTTCGGCCGGCAGGGCACAATCCCTGTGTGCGGGCGTGTCGCACGCGATTGTCGGGGACGTCTGCGCCGGGTGCTTAAACGCCCTTCTTCTTCGCGACTTCCGCCGCGTCGTGCAGGCCGCTCACGGCGATGCCGATGAAGTGGGCGGCGTTTTGCAGGAGGCTGCCGTTGTCGGGGAAGCCGATGGTGACGTCCCTGGCCAGGCGGTCGAGGCGGAAAATCTCGTCTTTCAGCGCGGGGCCCGCCACTTCGGGGTCCTCATTGAGCAGCGCGCGGCAATTGTCGAGGCGGCGAGTCAACTCCTGGAGGCGGCGGGGCAGCTCGAGGGCGTCGCGCATGCCCGAGCCGACCAGCCCGCAGCCGCGCTGACCCTGCTGGGCGCCCTCGCCCAACGCGTCGTGGATGCGCGCATACTGGCGGCCGAAAAACCAGAGGGCGTTCTCGTCGTCCTTCGCGCGCAACTCGGAATCCAGGGTGGCGAGGCGGGCGCCGGGCGCGCTGACGTCCTTCCAGATGGGCGCCAGCGTGTCCGAGATGCGGCGTCGGCTGCCGCCGAACAGCACCTGCTCAAGGTTGGTTACGTTCGACCGCATGGCGCCCAGCACCGACTGCGCCTTCTGGCGCGCGGCGGCGCGCTCTTCGGGGGCGCTGCCCGCAAATTGGCGCAGCGCGTCCTTCACCTCGTACACCTGCTTGCGGATCGGGGCGGCGGCCGAGGCGGCCAGCCCGTAGCCCTGGTCGACCACGTCGAGCCGCGGCCCGACGTCCTTGAGGGAGGTCTCCAGGCCGCTCAGCAACTCCGCATAAGTGGTCGGAGCGGCGGCGCCCGGCTTGCCCTGCAGCGCGGCGTCCAGGGCGTCGCGGAATCCCTGGCCGTCGGCGCGCGCCGTGTAGAGCGCCAGGTGCATGTCGTCGCTCTGCTCGACGGCGATTTCCAGCATCCAGCGCGAGCGCCCGATCGCCTTTGCGGCGACCTCCGCCTGCGCCTGTGAGAACGGCGCGTTCATCGCGGCGATGGCCTGGGCCAACGCGACGCCCGACTTCGTTGCGGTCAGCATCAGCACGTCCACCGTGGCGGGGACGCGCTTCATGGTTTCGGTGCAAAGCTCGCCGCTCGGCTTCGTCTGCTTCTGGACCTTCTTGTCCGCGTTCCACAGGTTCGCCTGAGCGTACTCCAGCGTCTTGAGAGATTCGTCGAGGGCGCCGGCCTGCAGCGCCAGGGAATTTCCCAGGCCGATCGCGGTTTCGCTCACGCCGGCCACCTGCTGGCGAGCGGCCTGCCAATCCTGTTGATCCCCGCGGCCGCTGGCCAGCCGGGTCAGCGCGATGGACGCCTGATCCATGCGGCGCAGCACCCCGTCGGCGGTCGTAATCGCGACGTCCAAGCCGTTCTGCACGCCGGCCAGCGTGCTCAGCGAGGCGTCGGCCTGTCCGAGAATTTTTTCGGCGGCGCGGCGGGCTTTCTGCTCGGCGGTCAGCGGGGGAGGGGCCGGCAGGAGCAGCGGCTTCGGCGGCGCGGGCAGCAGCGCGATGGGCTGGCGCGGCGCGGCGGGCGTTTCGATAGCTGCGGCCGGCTTCTCCGGCGCGGGGAAAGTAAAGGACGTCAGACCTGGCACAATCATCATAGTGCCTCCATCATCGCGCTCCCCCATGTTAAGATCCAGCGCCTCTCTTTAAAAACATGTTAATTTCCCGACGGGCTTGACTAAGTGTTTTTAAGACACTATAATCCAATTGGTGTAACTTATACAACAAATGGAGGTGCCCCACAATGCTGGGCTTCCACTACGTCAAGGCTCCCCCCACCACGTACCTCATGCAGTTCGTCGACGGCCGTCCCCGCCGCGAGGGCGCCGGGCTCTCCTTCTTCTACTTCGGGCCGACCTCCACGCTGGTGGCGGTGCCGCTGGAGAGCACCGACATGCCGTTCATCTTCCAGGAGACGACCTCGGACTTCCAGACGGTGACCGTGCAGGGCCAGCTCACCTACCGGGTCCGCGAGCCCAAACTGCTGGCCGCCTCCCTGGATTTCACCGCCGATGCCCAACTGGTGTGCGTGAACGACGGGCGCGACCTCCTGATGCAGCGCCTCATTCACTACACCCAGGTCGCCACCCGCGCGTCCGTGTCCCGCATGGATCTGCGCGAGGCGCTGGCCGCCGCGGACGTCATCTCCTCGGAGGTAATTTCCGCGCTCCGCGAGCATCCGGCCACCACCGCGCTGGGGGTGGAGATCATGGCGCTGGCCATCGTTTCGCAAAAGCCCACGCCGGAGATGTCCCGGGCGCTCGAGGCGGAGGCGCGCGAAGCCTTGCAGCGCAAGGCCGACGAGGCCATCTACGATCGCCGTAACGCGGCCGTGGAGCAAGAGCGCCGCATCCGCGAGAGCGAGCTGAACACCGAGCTGGCCGTGGAGGCCAAGCAGCGCCAGATCCGCGAGGCCAAGATGGCCGCCGAGATCGCGGTGGAAGAGCAGCGCACCGTGCTGCTCGAGCAGCGCCTGGAGAACGATCGCCAGGAAGCCGATACCCGCGCCTATGCGCTGGAATCGGTCCTCAAGCAGGTGCGCGACGTCGACTGGAAGACCCTCATGGCGGTCAGCGGCGGCGCCAACGACTCCCGTGCCAATATCGCGGTGGCGTTCCGCGAGCTGGCGGAAAATGCCTCAAAAATCGGGGAATTGAACGTCACGCCGGATCTGCTGAAATCGCTGCTTGGCAAGTCGGCATAGTGGTCCGCGGCGCAAGTCTGCGCCCGGACGCGGTTCAACCCCAGTTTCCTACCACTGACTGAGGAGTCATCGCCGTGACTGAGTTGGAGAAAATTGTCATCGTCATCCGCAAGACGCGGCTCGAGGAATTGATCGAGCGCTTCAACACGGTGAGCCAGGCGAAATTCTACATCGAGCACGCCGGCGGCGACTTCGCCGAATACCAGCGGGAGGCGGACGTCTACAAGGCGTCCCTGGAGACGGTCCGCCGCTCGCTGGATCTCGGTTTGAAAATGCAGCAGGTTGAGCGCTCGCTGGTGCCCACGATGCTGTTCACCGAAAAAGATCTCATCGTGACGGTGGGCCAGGACGGACTCGTGGCCAACACCGCCCGCTACGTCGGCGAGCAGCCCATCGTCGCGGTGAACCCGGATCCCGCGCGCTTCGATGGCGTTCTGTTGCCGTTTGCTCCGCAGCAATGCCGTGCCGCGGTGGAATCCGTGATGCAGGGAAATTCGCATGAGCGGCGGGTCACGCTGGCCGAGGCGAGCCTGAACGACGGGCAGCGCCTGGTGGCCTTCAACGACCTGTTCGTGGGAGCCGCCAGCCACGTCTCCGCGCGTTATTACATCGACTGGTCCGGCAATTCCGAAGCGCATTCGTCAAGCGGAGTGTTGATTTCCACCGGCGCGGGATCCACCGGATGGCTCTCCTCGGTGTTCAACATGACCACCGCCGTTGCGCGGTTCGCGGCCGCGGTCTGTGGCGATGCCGGCCGCCCGGTGCCGCATCCCCAGCCGCTTCCCTGGGAAGATCCGCGCCTCGTGTTCGTGGTGCGCGAGCCGTTCGTGAGCCGCCACTCCACGGCGGACGTCGTCGCCGGCATGCTCGAGCAGGGCGCCGTGCTGCGAATCGAGTCGCTGATGCCCAGCGGCGGCGTGATTTTCGGCGACGGCGTGGAAGCGGATTTCCTGCAGTTCAACAGCGGCGCCATCGCCAAAATCCGCGCCGCGGAGCGCCAGGCCCGGCTGATTATTTAACCGCGCACGGTAGCGTGTCAGGGACGGACACCGCGCACAGTAGCGTGTCAGGGACGGACACCGCGCACAGTAGCATGTCAGGGACGGACACCGCGCACAGTAGCATGTCAGGGACGGACACCGCG
>VGFD01000471.1 GCA_016868975.1 Armatimonadota bacterium
CATCACGACGCCGAGATTCGCGTCCAGCGTGGTCACGATATTGGACAGCTGCTGGAGCCCTTTTCCGCGCTCGGCGTGGGCGTTGCGTCCCTTCATGGCGTCCAGGTAGGCGTTGATGGCGACCGACTCGCAGCCCAGCTTCCCGAGCAGCAGCGGCAGCACCAGCGAGGCGTTGCCAAACAGGTAGTCGATGACCACTTTGAAGTTCGAGCGCCGCACGATGTCGGCGTTGATGTTGTTGAAAAATCCTTCGTTGTACTCGTCGATTGCCCGCGAGGGGAACTCGATGACGCCGACCTCGTCGAGGCTGGTGCGGCGGAAGTCCTCGCGGAAGAACAGGTTTTCGATTTTTCGCTCCGCGGCCTTGTTGATGTTGATGCCGCGGTGATCATAGAACTCGATGAGCGCGGCCCGCGGATCGTCGGGCGCGATGCGCGAGTGGATGCCGCCCTTCAGACCGGAGTTGCGGATGGTGTAGCGGGCCACCGGGGTCGGACAGACCCGCAGGTCGAACACGTTGCAGCCCACCGAGATCAAGCCGCAGATGATGGCGCGGTTGAACATGCGGGAGGCTGGATGCGCATCCCGGCTGGTGGTGACCGTCGTGCCTTTTTCCAGGGACGCACCGTACGCGGCGCCCAGCTTGAGGGCGAATTCCGGCGTGATCTCGATGTTGGCCAGTCCCTTGATGCCCTCTTGCGAGAACAGCGTCTGCGGCCATTCGATGCCGTAGATCAGGCTCATGCTGACCGTGGCGCCGGCTTCGACGTGTTTCTCCGGCCAGATTTTCACGCCGGGGTGAATCTGCGCGCCTCTGCCGATGAAGCACTTGTCCCCCACCACCACGCCGTTACCGAGGGTGGCGGTGGCCTTCACCGTGGCGCCGCGGCACACCGTCCCGCCCTCGATCTGGGCGCGCGGTCCGACGAAAACGTTGTTCCACAAGATAGAGCGATGCACCGAGGCGCCTTCCTCGACGATGCAGTTGTCGCCGACGATGGCCATCTCCTCGATTTCGCACCCTTCCTTCACCCGGCAGTTGCGGCCGATGACGGTGGGCCCGCGGATCTGCACTGAAGGGTGAATCTCGGTGCCCTCGCCCACCCACACGTTGCGCCCGGCCCGCTTGCCGGGGATGTGGGCCTGCACGCGCCCTTCCACCATGTCCTGATGGGCCTGGCGGTACTGTTGCAGGTTGCCGATGTCGCACCAGTATCCACCGGCGACGTATCCGTGAATTGACTGGTTTTCGGCGAGCAGCCTGGGAAACAGGTCCTTGCTGAAATCGTACGCCTGGTTGGGCTCCATGAAATCGAACACGTCCGGCTCCAGCACGTAGATGCCGGTGTTGATGGTGTCGGAGATGACCTCGCTCCACGACGGCTTTTCGAGGAAGCGGGTGATGCGCGCGTCCTCGTCGGTGACCACTACTCCGTACTCCAGCGGGTTGGACACCCGGGTGAGCACCATGGTGGCCATCGACTGCTTCTCGCGGTGGAATTTCAGCGCGCGGCCCAGGTCGAAGTCGGTGAGCGCGTCGCCGCTGATGATGATGAAGGTGTCGGTGAGGTACTGCTCGACGTTCTTGACACTGCCGGCGGTGCCGAGCGGCTCGTCCTCCACCGAGTAGATCATCTGGACGCCCAGGTCCGAGCCGTCGCCGAAGTATGAGATGACCTCGTTGGCCAGGTAGTGGAGGGTGACGACGACGGTGTCGACGCCGTGCCGCTTGAGGAGCTCGATGATGTACTCCATCACCGGCTTGTTGCAGACCGGGACCAGCGGTTTGGGACGGTTCATGGTAAGCGGACGCAAACGGGAACCTTCCCCCCCGGCCATCACGACGGCTTTCACAACCACACCTCCTCTCCGCGGCCTTTCCGGCTGCCTTCCCAAGCGGCTGAGCGGTTTTGGCGGGGTGCCCACGAAATCCTGCACCCCAGAGTCCTGCGCCGGGCCTGGGGGATGTTGAAGAAGTGGCGTCGAATTGCCGATACTCGTTAGAAACGTGGATTCTTTTCAAATTCTGGCCCTGAGAGAGCATGCCGAAGAAACCAGCCGCTGAACGGCCCGCGCGCAAGCGGGCCAGCAAGAAAGCCTCCCTCCAGGCGCCGCGCGTCCTCACCTTCAACTGGAACGAGACGTACACGGCCTTGCTGGCGCGCGTCTTCCCCGGCATGCACGTCATCGACCGTCCCTCCATGGATGAGAACGAGCGCGCCTGGGACATGCGCGTCTGCGGCGTGCCCGACGGCGTGCGCGTCCTGCACGATCCCCGGGCGGCCCGCGAGGCCATCCTGCGCGGCGATTACGACGTCGTCATCTGCCACACCATCCGCGACGTGGAGTACGTCAAGCCCTTGCCCGTGGCGTCCGTCCTGATGGCCCACACCACGCTGGACGCCGAGTTGTTCGACGACCCCGACCGCGTCCCCATCGTCCGCGAGTTCCTGCGGCAATTGCTTACCGCGCGCGGTATCCTGTTCGCCTGCCCGTCCGCCATGAAGCTCACCTCGTGGGGGCTGGAGGGAGACGTCATCCCGCACGCCGTCGATGCGTCCGCGCACGGCGGATGGGTCGGCGACCGCGAGCATCTGCTGGCCGTGGGAACCGACCTGAAGCGCTGGGCGCACGCCACCGGCTACGAGCACCTCAAGCGCGGCCTGGAGAACGTGCCCTGGACGCTGCTCGGCAACAATGCGCCCGACGAGAGCCCCGGACACCAATTGCAGCCGCTGGTGAGCCCCCTTCACACCGCGGAGCAGTACCGGCACGCGCGCGCGTTCGTGAGCGCGCAGGTCGCGCCTTTCGAGGACGCGATCAGCCTCCCCATGCTCCAGGCAATGGCCTACGGCGCCCCGGTCCTGATGTTGGCGCACCCCGACAATCCCCTGGAGCACGAGCGGAACGGCCTCGTCGCCCAGGACGAGGCCGATCTCGGCCGCCAGGCCCGACGCCTCCTGGAGGACGTTGCTCTGGCCCGGCGCCTCGGAGCGGCCGGCCACGATCTCGTGCAAGAGCACTTCGGCTTCGAGCGCTTCCGCGATTCCTGGCAGGACATCGTGGCCCGCGCGCGAGCCCACTGGGATCGCCACCGGGTGCGGGTCGAGGAAGCCGACCGGGCGGCCCAGTCGCATCTCGCGCGCGGAATGGAGGCGCTCCGCGCGGGCGCCATGGGCGAGGCGGAGGACGCCTTCATCGAGGCGGCGGCCCTCGCCCCGGACAGCCCCGGGCCGTACTGCAACCTGGGCGCCTTCTACTTAAACCAGCGCCGCTTCGAGGAGGCGCGCGCCTTCCTGGAGCGCTCGCTGTTCACCGATCCCTACTTCCAGCCGGCCCTGCTGAACATGGCGCGCCTCAACCTAATCGAGCGGGTTCCCCAGGCGGCGGCGCCTCTGCTCGAGGCGGCGGTGACGGTCGACCCCACGGATTTCTCCGCGGGATCGCTGCTGGCGCTCGCCTACCTGGAGATGAAGGAACATCAGCGCGCCCGCCACCTGCTGGTGGAGCTGGAGTCGCGCGACGCGCCGCCGGAGCTGGTGGTGCCGTTGCTGGCCCAGGCCTACCGTGAGAACCAGGAGTACGCCCGCGCCGCCGACGCGGCCCGCCGCTGGGTTGCCTTCGATGCGGAGAACCCGGACGCGCACCACGAGCTGAGCCAGAGTCTCCTGCTGCAGGGGGATCTCGCCGCGGCGGAACGCGCGCCCACCCGCTCCCTGGAGCTGCGTGGCGAGGTATAACGGCCTCCTTATGGTTACGAGGATTTTGCCCCACGGCAACGAATAGGCCCCACCGTCTCTCCACATTATAAAGCGAAGGAAACCGCGCCACTGTGAGAAAGGCGCGCCCTGGCCGCGTCGCGAGAGGCGACCCGGAGAGACGGAGAGGTGAAGGGTAAATGCTCAGAATTCAGCGGCAGCGTCTCCAGGTGCAGCTGGACGCCCAGCAGTCACTTGAGTTGCAGAAGCACGTGGCTGGCGTGCCGTGGCTGATCAACGGAGTCCGCGGCGAGTATTTCCGCCGCCTGGGCATCGACGCGGAGGAGATCGAGCGCTGGCTGGGCCGTGAGCAGGCGCTGTTGGAAGCTCCCCTGGTGGCCGGTGACGTGGCCCTGCGCGACCAGGAAACCGTGCTGTACTTCCGCATCCCGCGCGGGGAAGGCTTTTTGGAGGCCGGGATCATTACCCGCGGAGAACTCGCGGATTACCAGGATTTCTTCAATCACATGCGGCAGGGCGTGCGCGCCGTGTCCGGCATCGAGACCGACTGGGTGGCGGGCGGCCCGGACCGTGAGGCGACTGCCACGCTGGCCGGCGAATCCTCACAGGTGTCGCCTTCCAAGAAAGAGGTGGAAGCGGCGCGGGAGCTGGAGAACGAGCAGGCACAGCGTCTCGTCGGACAGATTCTTCAGCAGGGCTCGGTGTTCTTCAACAAGATGAGCCAGGCGATCCCGGCCAACGAGCGTCCCGCCGTCGAGCGCCAGATGTCGCGCTTCGAGGACCTCGGCGTGATCAGCAAGGACTTCGCGGTGCTGTGCCGCAAGACCGGCCAGCAGATTCTGCGCGTCTCCTCACGCGCCGCCATCGAAGATCCCTCGCAGAAGACTTTCAAGTGCTTTATTTGCGGAAA
>VGFD01000472.1 GCA_016868975.1 Armatimonadota bacterium
GCCGTGCTATCATCGGCCAGCACGGTTGCCATTTGCCCTCCTCCTCAGCGGCGCCTGTTCGTTCCGAGGGTGGTCATGGACCTGCCTGCACGTCGAGCGGAAGCGCCATCGTGAAGACGGGCCACTCTCCGCGGTGGACGTCATGGTGAGGCTGCCGCCATGCTGTGACACAATCTCGTGGCTCACCGAGAGTCCGAGGCCGGTGCCTTCGCCGACCGCCTTGGTGGTAAAAAACGGCTCGAAGATCCGTGATTGGATTTCCGCGGGGATGGGTGGGCCGGCATCCATTACCTGGATGAACGCCGCGCCCCCGTTTTCCGCCAGGGTCAAACGGATGGGCTGATCCGTGCGGCCGGAGGCCACCAGCGCGTCGCGCGCGTTGAGCAGCAGGTTGGTGATGACCTGGTAGATTTCGTTCTGATTGCAGGTGACGGTGGGAACTTCCGCCAGCGCGGCCTCCACCTCCACCTTGTCGAGTCGCAGCTGGTGCTCGATGAGATCCACCGCGTCACGCGCCACCGCCGCGAGGTCGGTGGGCACGCGCCCCTTGCGCGCGTCGCGCGAATAGTAGAGCAGCCGCTCGATGATGTCCTGGGCGTGCTTCACCGAACGGGTCGCCCGCTGGAGCCGCTCGACCGCCTTCTCCCATTGATTCGGCAGCATTTTCTGCGCCATGTCGAGCGCCAGGTGAACCGCGCCCAGCGGGGTGTTCAGCTCGTGCGCCACGCCCGCCGCGAGCTGGCCGACGGCGGCCATTTTGGTGGACTGCACGAGCTGCGCTTCGGACTCCTGCAATTTCCGATACGCTTCCACCTGCTCGCGCAGCGCGGCTTGCTGCGCCTCCCAGCGATATCCCGACTCAACCGCCACCGCCGCCTGGTTGGCCACGATGGTGAGCAGACGAATCTCCTTCTGGGTGAATTCTTCATTGCGGGTGAGAAATAATATTCCGATGCGGCGTCCTTGTGCAGTGCCCAGGGGAAGCGCGGCGCCCACCGAGTCGCCGGTGCAAAGCGCACTGCGCGTCTGCTGCGCGACCGAATTCCGCCAGGCGCGATCGACGATCGGCTCCTCGGAAAGCATGCGATCCGCCTGCGCCCCGCTCGCCGCGAACGGCTGCAGCCGACCGGCCTGCACCAGAAAAACGGCGGCATGCTGGAACGGTACCAGCCGCTGGGTTTTTTCCAGGACCAGATCGAGGGTTTCTTGCAGTCTTGCGGTGCGGCTCAGCCCGCCGGCGAGATCCTCCAGCACGACGTATTCCTCGAGTTTTCCTTGCAGGTCGTCGCGCAGCCGGGTATGGGCGCGCGCCGCGGTGTCGAGCCGCTCCTGCGCCTGCCGCAATTCCTGGGCGAGAAAAAGGCGCCGCTCCTCCTCCTCGCCGCGCACCAGCAAGCCGGCCGCGCCACGCAGCGCGATGGCCACCGGAATCAGCCAGACAACGTTCCAGCCGCTCATCGACGCCATCCCCACGCCGCAAAACGCGGTGGCGATGGTCACCGGAAACAGCCGCTCGCGCACCGCGAGCCAGCGCTCGTAGGCCGGCGAAGGCAGTATGCGTGCGAGCATCGGGCCGCTGAGCCACCACGCCAGCAGGCAGGCCTGCAGCGCGAACACCGCCGGCACCCAGCTCGAGGCGTGCGCCGCGGCCGCGCCAGCGGTAACCGGGAATGCGTCACAGACCGCTTCGCTCAAGCGGCCCTGGGCGCCGGGATAGCCGCGCAGGGCGGTGCGCAGCCCGACTGCAATGAGAATGACCACGAACGCGGCCGGCATCCCGGCGCCGGGCATCAATGCGAGCGCCAGGTAGCAGCTCAGGGCCGGCCCCACGAAGCCCATGCCCGGCAGGCGAACGGCGCTGGCCTCGAGGACGATGCCGAGCACGGCAATCAGCGCCACCATCGGGCTCGGGCGGGCCCTGGATGTAACGCGGCACCGCGGGGTCCCAGGGGCCGTCCTCGTTGATGTTCTGTACGTACACCTTGCCGGCCGCCTTGATTTCACTGCCCAGTTCAAGGGTGCCGTGCTGCAGCGAAAATTGCTTCGAGGCCGGGTCGAAGAACTGGATTGAGTGAAACAGGCGGACGTCGCCTTTTTCGTTGCGCTCGTCGCTGGGCAGGGTGAGGATGGGGCCGCGCAGCCGGCGGGTTGCCGCCAGGTCGTAGCCCAGGATGAAATCCCCGCGGCCCACGGACAGGAAATTGAGCAGCGGGCTGGTCACTTTCAGGCTGACGGCGGTCCGCGCCGTGCGGTTTTCGGCGCGCGCGTCGCACACCACCACTCGGTAGGTGCCGTTGGGGGGAAATGGATTTCCACCCAGCTCGGCTTGCTCGTACACGTTGATGACAAAACTGCCGCCGAGGAGCGCCGTGGCGTACTCGGGCCCGAGGTCCTGGCTACGACCGGCAGCTTTCCGGCGTACCACTTGTCGTTGAAGTCGCGCATCAGCGTGACCGCGAGCCGGGCGCCGCCGTCCGCCAGCATGCGCGCCCGCACGTAGGACTCGTCGAAGGTCGTGAAGCGCAGGCTCTGGGTGACGCGCAGCAGCAGGGCGGCCACGAACGAGATCAGCAGCATGGAGATCAGCAGGGTGTACGGAAGCGCCACGCCGCGGCGCTTCATCGGGCCACCAGGGCCCGTGTGGAGTACGAGCGCTTTACCAACGTGCCGTCCTTTGCCTGCTCCTCGAACTCGACCCGCACCAGCAGGGTCTTCATCTGGATCGGCTCGTCGCGCTTGAGCGGGTTGGGGAGCCTGCCGTGATCTTCGACCGCGTAGGTGAAGCGGTCGTAGGTCAGCGGCGGCTTGAAGTCCGGTGGATTCGGCCATGACTGGCGGGCACGCTCCTCGGCCACGTGGGCGACGGTGTCCAGGGCGGCCACCGCCTCGCGGTTCACGTCGGCCCGGCTGGTGGCGGCGAGCAGCCCGGTGTACACGAGAATCGACGAGAACACGACCAGGCTGAGCAGGCCGAAAGAAATGAGAACCTCAAGAAGGCTGAAGCCCCGCCGCGGGACGCCCATAGGCTCCAATTATAGCGTCCCCTCTGAAGATGAAGCAAGTTCAGGGTCCCGATTGGGAAACGCGGCCGGATGTTAACGTCGGTGTCACCTCTCGGGTGGGCCGACGTGGTAAGGTAACCTCCAGCACGCGAGAGGATGATGGACTGGATGCGCATCGCACCCGGTGGCGCCCCGCAAAACCACGTCGGCCTCCAGCCGAGGTGGCAGGCGGCTGCCTGCCCGCTGCCGCCGCTGGACCGCTACGCGTCCGCGCCGCTCCCGCCCGCCGAGGAGGAAAAGCTGCAGGCCCTCCTGGCCGAGTGCCGCGCCGCCACCTCGCGCCCCTACTACGACGCCGAAGCCGACGCCCGCGCCCGGGCCGCGTACTACGGGGATCTCGTCGAGCAGGCCGCCCAGCTCCCGCCCAACGAGCTGGCCCGCCGCCTGACCACGCTTCTTACCCGGACCCACACCACGAGGCTGGAGTACGACCCGTCGCGGCACCTGTACCCGACAGTGGACCGCCATCCCGACGGAAAGCTGCACAGCATCTACTCCGGCCGCACCATGGCCGTGGAAGACGTCATTCGCCACGATTTCGCGCTCCAGTGCGCCACCAGCATGGACGCCGCCACCGTGGGACTCTTCGCGTCCTGGAGCGACCTGGGCGCGGTCTTCAACTGCGAGCACGTGGTGCCGCAGGGATGGTTCGACCGCCGCGAGCCCATGCGCGGCGACCTGCACCACCTCTTCACCTGCGACCCGGTGTGCAACGGTCTGCGCGGCAACCTTCCCTACTTCGAGGATGTGGTGCCCGGCGAGAAAGTCCCCGACTGCGGGACCGTGTCCCCCGACCAGACCCGTTTCGAGCCCGGCCACGGCCGTGGCGCGGTGGCCCGTGCCACGCTGTATTTCCTGCTGCGCTATCCGGGCCAGGTGGACGAGATCGACCAGCGCTGCCTGGACACGCTGCTCAAGTGGCACCGCGAGGAGCCGCCGGGTCTCTACGAGCGCCATCGCAACGTTGAGATCGCGCTGCGCCAGGGAAACCGCAATCCGCTCATTGATTTCCCGGAGTGGGCCGACCGCGTCGTTTATCAGCTGCGGCGCAAATAATTACGCCCAAAGTCGGGGTTGATCCCGCCCAACGTCGCGTCCCACCGGCTCCCGGGCTGCCCATAACCAGGGGTGAAGGACGAGCCTGACAGGAGGGATCTATGTGGTTCGTGGCACGCCGCGGGGATTCACGCTCATCGAGGTGATGATCGTTCTTGCCGTCATCGCGGTGCTGGCCGCCGTAATCATCCCTAATTATGTCCGATCTCGGGGGTTGGGACAGGCCAGTGCGTGCAAGTCCAACCTGCGAAATCTGGCGTCTGCGATCGAATCGTACATGCTCGACAACGCGGGACGGGTGCCGCAAGTACTCGCGGACTTGCCGCCGCTGCACATCAACGTGATCCCCACCTGTCCTGGCGGAGCGGCCAACACCTGCTCCGGGGGATACGAGTCATCGCAAAATCCAGCCGCCTACACCATCGCCTGCCAGGGGAGCAATCATGCGGGAGCCGGAATTCCACCCAACCTCCCGCAGTTTGCCTCCTCGCAGGGGTTGGTGGGGCCCT